>JAPSGG010000148.1 GCA_031177845.1 Chromatiales bacterium | reverse complement strand
CTTCAATCGCACGATCGGCGGCAGCGCAAAGCCGAGCAGCGCCAGCACGCCTGTCACAATGCCGGTAGCGATCGGGGCCAGGCCCGGTGGTGGAACTTCCTGCATCAGCCAACCCTGTAGCAACGCGGCCAGTGCCGACTGGGCTAGATAGCCGAGCACACAACCGACCAGGCTGGCGAGCAGGCCCAGCAGGAACATGCGCCAGGCATAGATACGAAGCACCAAATACTGACTGGCGCCCAGACAGCGTATGACCGCGCTCGCGTCAGCTTGGTTCGCGGCATAGTGGCGCGCGGCGAGCGCAATGGCCGCGCCCGCCACCAATACCGCAACCAACGCGGCGAGACCTAAGTACTGCTGGGCACGGTCCAGCGCCGCGCGCATCTCGGGGCGGCCGTCGCGTACGCCCTGAACCTCTTCGCCCGGCAATGCCCGCGGCTCAAGCCACTTCCGATAGGCTTCGATTGCAGCCGGTGGGCCGGCCAGTAGGGTATTGTAGGAAACCCGGCTGTTTTCATGAATCAATCCGGTGGCCTCCAGGTCATCGAGATTGATCATCACCCGCGGGGAAAGTCGGAACAGTTCGCCGCCACGATCCGGCTCGTAGTCGATGATCTTGTTGACTTTGAAGCGGGCATTGCCGAGGTTGAACACGTCCCCAGCGCGTAGGCCGAGGCGCAGCATGAGCTGCGCATCCGTCCAGGCGTGGCCTGGACTTGGAATGCGATCGGTTTTCGCCCCAAGTGCGCTTGGGGTATCCGCGACGCGCAGCCTTCCGCGCAGCGGGTACTGCTCGTCCACGGCCTTGACCTGCACCAGTTGCGTGTCGTCGTTGCTCAGGACGACGCTCGGAAAGGTCACGGTATGCGCGATCCGCAGCCCGCGCCCTCGCGCCTCCTTGATCAACAGATCGCGCACAGGTTCGGACGTCTCAATGATCACATCCGCCGCTAGTAATTCCGCAGCCTGCAGCGTCATGGCGCGCTGCACGCGGTCGGTGAAGAACGCCACGGCCGTTACCGAGCCGACCGCCACGATCAGCGACAAGGCCAAGATCCGCATTTCGCCGGCGCGCCACTCGCGCGCCAGCGTGCGCGTAGCCAGACGCAGGGCATTAAACCGGATCATTCCACCGGCTCCAGGCGGCCTGCGCTCAACCGATAGCCTCGATCGCACCAGGCAGTAAGTTCGGGGTCGTGTGTGACCATGACCAGCGCCGTGGCGTGTTCGTCCCGCAAGGAAAACAACAGTTTGATCACTCTGCGTCCGCTGCCCGGGTCCAGATTGCCGGTCGGCTCGTCCGCGAACAACACTTGCGGCTGGGGTGCGAACGCCCGCGCAATGGCCACCCGCTGTTGTTCGCCGCCAGACAGCTGGTGTGGATAATGCCGCGTGCGCTCGGTGAGTCCGACTCTCACTAGGCTTTCACGCGCGGTCTGCTCAGCCCGACGGTCGCTGCCGTTCAGTTCAAGCGGCAACATCACGTTCTCCAGCGCAGTGAGGCTGGGCAACAGTTGAAATGACTGAAAGACGAATCCCACTCGGTTTGCGCGCAGCGCCGCGCGGCCGTCCTCATCGAGAGAACCCAGGTCTTTACCGAAAAGATGCGCGCTGCCACCACTCGGCGTATCCAGGCCCGCGAGCAGACCGAGCAGCGTGGATTTGCCCGTACCCGAAGCGCCCAGGATCGCGAGCGCCTCGCCTGCGTAGACTTCGAGATTGACGTCCTGCAGGATGACCAGGTCCCCTTCTGGTCCGGTGACCTGCTTGCGCAACCGGCGCGCCTCGATGACGGGCGTTGCAGCTGGAATGTTCATCTCCTATCGATGGCCGTTAGGGAGTCTCTGGAAGCCACACTTTGTCATCTCGGACGAAGGGAGAGATCTTGGAACTCCCTAAATCAATGGGTTGTCTCAGCGCGCAAGATTTCTCGCTGTGTTTCAAAATGACACCTATTCAGAGCGTCCTTAGAGCATTGACGCGCACTTCGCGCTTACTATCGACCTGTCCGATGACCAAGTATTCCCTTCCATGGTTCGCTCTGATCACATTGATCGTCGCGTATGCCGGCTTGTGGCAGGCCGCGGCCGCGGCGCCGCCCACGATTCTGGTGATGGGCGACAGCCTGAGCGCCGCTTACGGGATAGCGACCGAGGACGGCTGGGTCAGCTTACTCGAGCGCCGACTCGTGGAACGTGGGTACGATTACCGCGTGGTGAACGCCAGCGTCTCAGGCGAGACCAGCAGCGGCGGTCTCGCACGTCTGCCGCACGCCCTGGAGGAATACGAACCGCAGATCGTAGTTATCGAGCTCGGAGCCAATGATGGTCTGCGCGGCATCCATCCCGATCATACGCACCATAATCTCACGCGTCTGATCAAGCTGAGTCAGGACCACGGCGCCAAGGTGCTGCTGACGGGTGTGCGGCTTCCCTCCAATTACGGAGACGCGTTCAGGCAGCTGCACTACGCGGTGTACAGCTCGGCCGCCGAACAAACCGGCGTGCCGCTAGTGCCGTTCCTGCTGGCAGGTGCCGTGAAAGATCCTGCCCTGATGCAGGAGGATGGTCTGCACCCGACGGCGGAGGCGCAGCCTTTGATCCTCGACAACGTTTGGGCGAAGCTCAGACCTGTCCTGGATTGACCTCTCGTTCGCAGGGGCGGCCATTCCTTTCATGCGTGGCTGAACCCGCTCCTGCATTCCGTGTTCCGCTCCCCGACCATCGCGTAAGCACAGGCTCCAACTCCGGCAGCGAGCGGATGACTGCATCCGGCTGCTTGCCGCCTGGCCAAGGCTGCAGTGCGGGGTTATACCAGATCGTGCGCATGCCCACGCATCCGGCGCCCAGGATATCGCTGGCGGGATCGTCGCCCACGTGTGCGGCTGCGCAAGACTCGGCCTTGGCCAGTGCGAGCGCCTTCTGGAAGATACCCGGATCAGGCTTCGCCACGCCGGCATCCGCTGAATACACGATAAAATCGAACAGATGATCGACGCCGATACAGTCCAGTTGCGCATTACCGTTGGTGATCGCGCCGAGCGTGTAACGCCCGCGCAGGCGCTTAAGCAGCGGTTCGGCCGGCTCGAACAGCGTCACCCGGTTACGATGTTCGCGAAAATACGCCACTGCGGGCTCCACCATCTCGCGAGGATAGCCTACTTCATCCGCGAGTTGGGCCATCCACTCGCGGCGCAGTGCGGTCATGTCGTGTCTGAGGTCGGCGCGGCTTGCAAGCAGCGCTTGGCGCTGCGCGCGCATATCCTCTAGCATGTAGGCCTCGCAGATCAGTGGGTAACGATCGGCCAGCCATGCATAGAGCGCCTGCTCCGCGCGATCGATGACCGGCGCGCACGCCCACAGGGTTTCGTCCAGATCGAAGGTGACGCACGTGATCGCAGAATTCATGGGAATCGGATCTCAATGGCATCCGGCATTTCTACTGACATCCTCCCGCGCCGGTCGGCGCTTCCACCCCTTGAATTAGGGGAGCTGAGGGGGATCTACTCACCATGCACCGTCACTGTAATCCGACGCCGGTGAGCGCCGGTGCGATGTTCCCATAGGAATAGGCCTTGCCAGGTGCCCAGGCTCAAGCGGCCGCCTGTGACCGGCAGTGTAATGGCGCTGTGGGTGAGGATAGTGCGCACGTGCGCCGGCATGTCGTCTGGGCCTTCCGCATCGTGCTTGAACAGCGGGTCACCGTCCGGCGCAAGCCGCGCCATGAAGGCTTCCAGATCGCGCCGCACCGTGGGATCGGCGTTCTCGCACAAGATCAACGAGGCGCTGGTGTGATGACAGAAGACATGACACAAGCCCGTGGTGATCCCGCTGTCTTCGACGATGCGAGCAATCCGATCATCAATGTCGTAGGTGCCGCGCCCACTGGTCGCGATGGTGAAATTCTCTTGCTGGTACATCTGACCTCTGCTCACGCTTGCTCGCGCCCGTGCGGGCGCCTCGCCGATATTGGTAGAATAGCCAAGATTCGCAATTCATTTCCAGCCTTGGATTACAACATGTCACAGTTCAACGCATCGGCCACCCGGCGGCCATCGACCGCCGTCCACGTCGGTTCTGTCGCCATTGGTGGAGGCGCGCCTATCGTGGTGCAGTCCATGACCAATACGGACACGGCTGACGCCGTCCGCACGGCGATTCAGGTCGCGGAGCTTGCGAGGGCCGGATCGGAACTGGTGCGCATCACGGTCAACAACGAAGAGGCCGCGCGCGCGGTGCCGCACATCCGCGACCGACTGGAGAAGATGGGCGTCACCGTCCCTCTGATCGGTGACTTCCACTTCATCGGCAATCGGCTGCTCACGCGCCATCCTGCCTGCGCCGAGGCGCTCTCAAAATACCGCATCAATCCGGGCAATGTCGGGCGCGGCGAGTTGCACGATAGGAACTTCGCGCAGATGGTCGAGATCGCCTGTCGATACGGCAAGCCAGTGCGCATCGGCGTCAACTGGGGCAGCTTGGATCAGGATCTGCTCTCGCAGCTGATGGACGAAAACGCGCGCCTGCCCGAGCCCCGCGAATCCGAACAGGTCATGCACGATGCCTTGATTGCTTCTGCTTTGAACAGCGCGCGGCATGCAGAAGAACTCGGGCTCCCGCACAACCGCATTGTCCTCTCCTGCAAGATGAGCGGCGTGCAGGACTTGATCGCGGTCTATCGCGATCTGGCGGAACGCTGTGATTATCCCCTGCACTTGGGATTGACCGAGGCCGGCATGGGCAGCAAGGGCATCGTGGCCTCGACCGCGGCGCTGGCCGTGTTGCTACAGCAAGGCATCGGCGACACCATCCGCATTTCGCTCACACCGGAGCCCGGCGGCGAACGCACGCGCGAGGTGATCGTCGCTCAGGAGATCCTGCAGACCATGGGGCTGCGCTCGTTTGCGCCCATGGTGGTCGCCTGCCCCGGCTGCGGGCGCACGACCTCGGATTATTTCCAGCGGTTGGCAGAGGACATCCAGTCATATTTACGCCGCCAAATGCCGGCCTGGCGCAGGCGATACGAGGGCGTGGAGAACATGACCGTGGCGGTTATGGGCTGCGTGGTCAACGGGCCCGGTGAGAGCAAGCATGCCAACATCGGGATCAGTCTGCCCGGCACGGGGGAATCGCCGATCGCCCCTGTTTATATCGACGGCAAGAAGACCGTGACCCTAAAGGGAGATTCGATCGCGCGCGAGTTCCAGCAGTTGGTGGAACAGTACGTGCGAGACACCTACGGGATGAAAACCGCTGCCGTCCAGGATTTCTGATCAACCAAGCCGCGGCCATCTTCATTGCCGCATTAAAGACGCGCCGACCGCGATATAAT
>JAPSGG010000390.1 GCA_031177845.1 Chromatiales bacterium | reverse complement strand
GGCGCGGGATCAACGGCGCCGATCCGCCGCCACGACGCCATCTTCGCCCATCCCCGTTGTCAAGGGGAAGCCGGGGGGATTTGCTTTTGGACCAGACCCGTGCATTGGTCGATACCCTCCAGGACTAAGCGATCTGAACTTCATTGTAACCAAGACATGCGACCAGATGTTCGCACAGATCATCGGCGACCGTTTTCCATCCCGGCGGATCGATATGGTCTGCGACCTGCGTGACCGTAAGCCCCGGATAACCACAGGGATCAATGCGCTCGAAGGGTGACAGATCCATATCCACGTTCAGACTCAGGCCGTGATAGCTGCATCCGCGCCTAATGCGCAGGCCCAGTGCGGCGATCTTGCACCCGCCCACGTACACGCCGGGGGCCTTCGGGCGCACCTCGGCCTGGATGCCGTAACCAGCGAGCAGCGCGCTGACTGCCGATTCTATCGCGCGGACCAGCTCGCCCGCGCCCAGATGCTTGCGTTTGAGATCGATCAAAAGATAGATCACCACCTGTCCGGGACCATGGTAAGTCACCTGTCCACCGCGGTCGGTTCGCACCACGGGGATGTCGCCGGCATCGAGCAGGTGCTGCACTTTACTATTCAACCCTAGGGTGAATACCGGTGGATGTTCGACCACCCAGAATTCGTCTGGGGCCTCGTCGCGCCGCATGGTGAAGGACTGCATAGCCTCCCACACCGGGACGTATTCGGCTCGTCCAAGATGCCTGATGGCGACACTGGCCAGTCGTTCTGCGGTCAAATGGCAATGATGACTGCGTCGCACGCCGTCAGTTCGCGATAGATGTCGTCCAACTGCCGTTGACTGGTGGCGGGCACCACCGCAGTGATGCTGACGTAGTTGCCGTGGCGGCTCGTGCGGCTGGTTACCGCGCGGCTGCTCAACTGCGAGACATGCCGGCTTATGATCTCGATGACGAGATCGCGCAATCCTATGCCGGAGCGGCCCATGACCTTGATCGGAAAATCGCACGGAAATTTAAGCAGTGTATCCCGGCCGTCTTCCAGCGTCATCTAGCCAACCTCTCCGGCGCGCAGCCGCGCCTTGTAGTCCTGGAATGAATGATGCACCCGCGTCCACCGTGCGCCGGGCTTGCCGTCGCCAATGATTTCGCCATCCAGCACCGTCACCGGCAGTATCTCCTTAGCCGAACTGGTCATCCAGATCTCCTGCGCCTCGCGCAGTGTCCGTTCGCTGATCGCCGCCTCTTGATAAGAGAGCCCTTGGTCCGCAATGAGTTCCAGCAATAGATCGCGAGTCACGCCCGGCAGTAGCGCGGGCCCCTTGGATGGCGTGACGATAACGTCATCGAGCACCGCGAACACATTGCTCGCCGCACCCTCGGTGACATAGCCGTCGCGCAGCAGGATGGCCTCAACGGCGCCGGCCTCGATCGCCTGCTGGCGCAACAGGACATTGCCCAGCAGGCTGATGGCCTTGATGTCGCAGCGCGCCCAGCGTATATCCTTCAGCGTGACGGCCCTGACGCCGCGTTCAAGTTGCTCCGGCAACGGGGCCGGCAGCGGGTTGGCCATTGCGAACACGGTCGGTTCGATGCCGATGGGGAACGCATGGTCGCGGGGCGCCACCCCGCGAGTGACCTGCCAATAGATGAGCCGATCGCCGCCGCCGGCGCGCTGCACCAGTTCCGTGAGAATCTGCCGCCAGCGCGCGTCGCTATAAGGATTCGGTATTAGCACTTCCGCCAGACTGCGCGCAAGCCGCTTGAGGTGCGCGTCGAACCGGAACAGGCGCCCGCCATACACCGGCATCAGCTCGTAGATGCCATCGCCGAACAGAAAGCCGCGGTCCAGCACGGGCACCCGCGCCTCCTCCAGGCTGACAAATTCACCGTTTAGATAAACGGGCACGACATTGGCTACTAGTTGAACCATAGGAGGACGGTATCCACCGCCTGCCGCCAGAAACCGCCTTCCTCAACCGCCTGCAGTGCGATCAGCGGTTTCTCCTTGAGCGTCTCGCCCTCAAAGCTGACGTTGACCTGTCCCAGCATCTGGTGCTCCTCGACGGGCGCCAAAACCGGATCATCCATATTGAGCGAGGCGCTAAGGCCTGTGAATCGGTCGCGCGGGATTGTCACATAAAGATCCTGCGC
>JAPSGG010000147.1 GCA_031177845.1 Chromatiales bacterium | reverse complement strand
GTAAGGCGGCGCCCGAGATCGAGGCCGCGTTCAACGCCTTCAGCGCGCGCGTGTTCGCCGATGGAGCGCTGTCAGCCAAGACCAAGCAGCTGATCGCGGTGGCAATCGCCCACGTGACGCAGTGTCCCTACTGCATCCGTGGCCACACCAAGGCCGCGCATCGGCACGGGGCCAGCACCGAGGAGCTCATGGAGGCGATCTGGGTCGCAGCCGAGATGCGAGCCGGCGGTGCCTATGCGCACTCGGCACTCACTTTGGACACACTGCACCAGCTTGAGGAGCGAAACGACAAAGGCCAATCCTGAGTTCCGACTAAACCTAGGACTGGCAAACAGCAGCCCTTCGGTGAACATTGGCTTGCGCTTCGCCGAATCGGGCCATAACTTACATGTCCTTATGATAGGCTTAGCCGCGAGCCGTGCATGAACTATAAGTCCGAATTCCTCGAATTCGCGATCGAGCAAGGCGCATTGCGCTTCGGCGAGTTCACTCTTAAGTCCGGCCGCGTGAGCCCTTACTTCTTCAATGCCGGCGAATTCAACACAGGTGCGGCATTGGCAAGGCTAGGGCATTTCTACGCGCGCGCGATCGCGCATTCAGGGATCGAATTCGACATGCTGTTTGGTCCTGCCTACAAAGGCATACCACTTGCCACGGCGGTGGCCATCGCGCTCTCGGCCGCGGGCCGCGACGTACCGTGCGCGTTCAACCGCAAGGAGATCAAGGATCACGGCGAAGGCGGTGCGCTGATCGGCGCACCACTGGCCGGCCGAGCATTGGTTATCGACGACGTGATCACCGCCGGTACCGCCGTTGGCGAGTCGGTGCAGATTATACAGGCAGCAGGTGCTAGCCCAATTGGCGTTGCGATCGCGCTGGACCGCCAGGAGCGCGGCCAAGGGGAGCTATCGGCGATCCAGGAAGTCAGACAGCGTTACAGGCTGGAGGTGATAACGATCGCATCGCTCACTGATCTGCTGGACTATGCCAAGGACCAGCCTCAACTGGCCGCTACGCGCAGCGCGATAGAAGCCTATCGCGCGCGCTATGGTATCCAGATTAGCCAATCATCAACTTCATGCCCATACTGAGCGTCACGATCTCGAAGCCGCGCTTGATCCAGCGATTGCCTTTGATAATGGCGAGGTGCGCCCCGAGGTAGCCTCCGATCAGCGAACCCGCGAGCAGGCCCAGCGTGAGCGCACCGGTTCCATTCCAAAACAAGCCCACCATGACCAGCGTATATGCGACTACGCGCCGGCAATCGAAGCCGTGCCAGCCGGTCAGCCATAGCGTCGCGAATAGACCGGTGCCGGAAGCGAGCGAGCCATTCAGCACACCGATCGCGAACATCGCCAGACCGCCGGTTATCAGGCCGGTCGGATCATGGTGGCGCAGCTCGAAACGCTGGCCCAGAGCGCGCCTGAATATGGAACAGACCCCCAGGCCGGCGGTCAGTACGCCGAGCGCGATCTCGGCCGTTCGATCGGGAACGGCAATGATGATATTGGCCGCAATGACCACTCCCGGCAGTCCGCCAAGTAGCATCGGCAGCCAGTAACGCCGTTCTAGATAGCCCTCGCGCCAGTGGCGCAGGGTGGCCCCCAGACCCAAAGCGACACTGGCGATCTTGTGGGTGGCGAGCGCCATGCCGAAGGGCAAGCCCAAAAAGATCAGGGCAGGCAGCTGGACGAGCCCCGCACCGCCGCCGGAAAAGGCGGTGAACATATTCGCGGCCAAAGCGATGCTGAATAGCAGTAGTTGATCGACCGCGGACAACAGCTTGTCACAATCTGCAAAAAATCGTCAGCCGCATTCTTGCCAGCGTCGAGCGCTGATGCGGTTGGCGCCGCCATGCTATATGGGAAGCTGGCCGCGATCCCGCGTTCTCTTGAAAGGCTGGCACGAATTCTGAATCTCGTGTGGCTAGGCCCATAGAATCCAGCGTGACAATAACGAAAAACGGCAGGAATCTGAGCCTTGCGAGGACACGGAGATCAAGGAGGAAGCCAATGAATACCCGTCTTAGCATACTTCTCGTGCCGGTCGCGGCGATGCTGCTAGCGAGCGCAGTGCTCGTGCATGCCACGGCATTCCGCTGGGTGGACGAGCACGGCCGCGTGCACTACAGCGATACGATGCCCGCCGGCCAGGCGCGGCTCGGCTACGCGATTTATGACGCGCATGGGCGTCAGATTAAGGTTGTCGAGCCCGCCAAGACCGAGGCAGAACGCGTAGCGGCACAGCAGCAAGTAGCGCTCGCGGTTGAGCACGAGCGCAGAGATCGCGTGCTGTTGGCGACCTTCACCAGCGAGGATGACCTTGAGGTCGCTCGGGGCGAGCGTCTCGCCGGGCTCGACGCCGCGCTTGCGCTCGAGCAGGAAAAGCTCGCCGAATTGCAACAGCAACAAACCGCTCTCGAGGCGCAGGTCGCTTCCTACGAGGCGGAGCAGGAGGGGGTGCCGGCGGAGGAAGCCGCAACTCGGCTAGAGAGCGTGCAGGCAAGCATAATCGAGATCCAAGCCAGCCTAACCGTTAAACAAGCGCAGAAGCAGGTGGTCGAAGAAGCCTTCACCTCCGACCTGGCACGCTACCGGGAACTGAAGGGCTTACCTGCCCCGTAATTCCGGAGCGGCGTGTCATCTCGCACCGACCAGCGTGCCGATACCCTGATCGGTAAATAATTCCAATAGCACGGCGTGCTCCACGCGTCCGTCGATGATGTGCGCCGATCTGACGCCGGACTGAATGCTGTCAAGTGCGCACCGTACCTTGGGAAGCATGCCGCCGTGAATGGTGCCGTCCGCCATCAGGGTCTCGACCTGCGAGGTGGTCAATGCTTTCAGCAGATGCCCTTGGACATCAAGAATGCCCTCGATGTTGGTCAGCAGGATCAGTTTCTCCGCAGCCAGCACGGTCGCCATCTTGCCCGCCACGAGATCGGCGTTGATATTGTAAGCGGCGCCGTCCTCGCCCAAGCCGATGGGCGCGATCACCGGGATGAAATCGCCGGTTTCCAGCATTCTTACCACCGAGGGATCGATGGCCGAGACCTCACCCACGTGGCCCAGATCCACGATCTCGGGCTCCTCGAGCTCGGGCGTGGTGCGCGTGATGGTTAGACGCCGGGCGCGGATCAGACCGCCATCCTTACCGGTAAGCCCCACCGCGCGGCCGCCGTGACGATTGATTAGATTGACGATCTCCTGATTGACCAGCCCCCCCAGCACCATCTGCACTACGTCCATCGTGTCGCGATCGGTCACGCGCATGCCTTCGACAAAGCGGCTTTCCTTGCCAAGCTGAGCCAAGAGCCTGCCGATCTGCGGTCCGCCACCGTGCACGATGACCGGGTTAATGCCGACATGTTTCATCAGCACCACATCGCGAGCGAAGCTCGACTTCAGAGCTTCGTCGACCATGGCGTTACCGCCATACTTGATGACCACGGTCTTGCCTGCGAAGCGCTGGATATACGGCAGCGCCTCGATGAGTACCTTGGCGACGTTCGTGGCGGCGGTTTTGTTCATGTTATTGGCGGGCAGGGCATAAGGCATTGGGAATGCGCTGCTCTCACATCGCACATTATTAGCCCTGTCCTCAATCCAAATCCCTGATCCTCAAAACGGCAGCTCCAGGCTCGAATCCACCGCCAGCAGCTGCTTTCGAAAGGTCTGCTGAATCCTCTTGAGCCCCGGCTCGTCGTCCGCCTCGAAGCGGATCACGAGGCTTGGTGTGGTATTGGAGGCGCGCACTAGCCCCCAGCCATGTGGATAGTCGACGCGCAGGCCGTCGATATCGCTGACCGAAGCGGCATCACCGAAATCGGCCCGGCTCACGAGCTTACGCATGAAGGCGTGCTGCGCGCCATCTTCGCCCAGATCGACGATGATCTCTGGCGTGTTGACGGCATTGGGCAGCGCAGCGAATACCTCGTGGCTTTTGCGTTGGTCTTTCGACAGGATCTCCAGCAGCCGCGCCGCGGCGTAGAGTCCGTCGTCGAATCCATACCAGCGTTCCTTGAAGAAGATATGACCGCTCATCTCACCGGCCAGCAGCGCGCCGGTCTCCTTCATCTTCGCCTTGATGAACGAGTGCCCAGTCTTCCACATGCGCGGCTTACCGCCGTGCTCGACGATAACGTCGTCCAGATGGCGCGAAGATTTGACGTCATAGATGATCTCGGCGCCCGGATTGCGCTCCAACACGTCGGCGGCATAGAGCATCATCTGGCGGTCGGCCCAGATTACGTTGCCTTCGTTGTCAATAACTCCCACCCGGTCGCCATCGCCGTCGAAGGCGAGACCCAAATCCAGCCGCTTGGTCTTCACGGTCTCGATGAGCGTCTCCAGGTTCTCAAGCTGGCTGGGATTGGGATGATGATTGGGGAAGCGCCCGTCCACATCGCAATAGAGTTCGGTCACCTCGCAGCCGAGTTGCGTGAACAGCCGACTCGCAACCGGCCCGGCCACACCGTTGCCGCAATCGATCGCCACCCGCAGCGGCCGCGCGAGCCTCACGTCCTCGCTGATGCGCTCGACGTAGTCCTGGTTGAGATCATGGATCTCCCGCTTGCCTTCTCCCTCCGCGAGCTTACCCGACTGGATGCGCTCGTAGATCTCCGTGATGGTTTCGCCGAACAGCGTCTTGCCGTCCATCACCAACTTAATGCCGTTGTACTGAGGCGGGTTGTGGCTGCCTGTGATCATGAGACCGGCGCCAGTCTTGAGTTTGTAGGTGGCGTAATACAGCACCGGAGTTGGACACTGGCCGATGTCGATGGCGGTGCGCCCGGCCGCAATTAACCCCTCACACAAGGCGTTAGCGAGCTCAGGGCTGGAGAGCCGTCCGTCACGACCCACCGCCACCCGCGGGCTATTCGGATAGAGGCTCGCTACCGCTTGGCCGATCACGCGCACCACGTCGGCGGTGAGCGTATTGCCAACTACGCCGCGGATGTCGTAGGCGCGGAAAATCGCTGGACTCATCTTCATGTCTTGCCTCGTTCGATCCTCAACCGCAGAGAGCGCGGAGATCGCAGAGAAACCAGATGTCAGGTCTCACCGATTTGTGGTGCCACCTTCATACGCTCGTGCTTTTCCTCCCAAAAAATTCTCTGCGCACTCTGTGATCTCTGCGGTTATCGTTCATTGCCGGCCTGAGTGGCCGAAGCCGCCCGCGCCGCGCGCGCTCGTCTTGAATTCTTCCACGATCTGGAACTGAGCCTGAACGACCGGCACGAAAACCAGCTGCGCGATCCGCTCGCCGACGTCAATAGTGAACGATTGGGCGCCCCGGTTCCAGCAGGAGATCAATAGCTCGCCCTGGTAGTCGGAGTCTATTAGACCGATCAGGTTGCCC
>JAPSGG010000146.1 GCA_031177845.1 Chromatiales bacterium | reverse complement strand
GCCGTAGAAACGGTTTCATCACCGCCACAAATTCGTCTAGGCAAGCGTAGTTCAAGGCATGGGATCCTCCCGGGATGATCCGCAGCTCGCCGTGGGGCAAGAGTCGCGTGAGTTCCGCAGCCCAGCGTTGAGGCACGATCTGGTCCTTCTCGCCGCGCACCACCAAGGTCAGTGCATGAATGAGTGATAGCCGCTCTTCGATGCGATTCGCTAGCACCAACTTGATCGTCTCCCATTCCCGTCGCAGCCCCGTCGCCCGATAGGCTTGGAGCTGCAGCAGGCCTAGCGAATTCGGTTCCAATGGGGGTCACGCACTATTAGGATCAACTATTGCCCGAGGGTGCGCGCCTGGGCTTCCACAGTGGGTCCTTGCAAGGCCAGTTGATCCACCCGCTCGGGGATGCCGCACCGCAAATTCGGCCAAGATCTGGCAGCCGAAGGAGTTGCCTGCGAAGTGGCCCTGGCTAGGCCCATCGCCTCCACCCAGGCCGCCAGGGCGTCGGCGGTTTGTGGAACCCCAAAATCGGCCAGGGCTTGTAGCTCTGACCGTAGCCGGGCAAGCTCTACGGCGTAGACCGTGCACAATGGCGCGAGGCGCTTGGCGGCGGGCACCATGTAGCTGCTGGAGATGATCATCCCATGCACCAGCACCACGACGAGTGTGCCGGGAGGCGGCCCGCGCGATCCGGTGCGCGCGTGCATCGCTCCGTGCGGCATCTCCGTCCAAAGGCTTTGGAGTGCCGCTGGTTCGGCCGAGGAATCGCTTGGCCATAGCCAATTGGTAGGTCATGGCAGGCGTAGACCCGAACTGCGCTCTACGCCCGAAAAGCTACTCCTCAAGCGCCCTCGCGGCTCCATGCCCGCCTTCCCGCGCCGCGTTCGCCGGGCCGGCGGTGATGGCACGCCAAGCGCTTTTGGCCATGCTGCTGTTCTGTCGCACAAAGCGAGGCAATGTTGCGGACGAACACCTGATCGCTCGCTTGATTGGATCTACAACCGGCGGTCTGGAACGGCGTTCTCTGTCAGGGCCTACGCTGATCCGCCGCAAGCACCGGAACCGAAAGGGATCTCCGAGTTGGCATTGTTATCGTGCTCGCTAGGTGCATCGTTCGTCACCGGTAACGTGCTCGCGATGGACTGCAGTTGGATGACTCATCTAGGATCGAGGCGTCGGTAATTTTAACCGGCGAGTTTTACCTTTTTACTAAGGGCCATTGACGTCCCCTTCTCCAGATGGACGCAATGTGCGAGGGGCAGCAGTCGGGCTGTCGGCTTCACTTGGTTCAGCGCACCAGGCGTGAGCGAGCTGTGGCACAGTTTATGTAGCTCTAAACGCTACTAGCAATAAACGCTACTAGCAATGTCGTTTTCGCCTGCTCTTCCAGAGATCATCACAGAGCCAGGACTGAGGCCGCCTTCAAGCACTGACTTCAACTCGAGAATCGGCGAGGTGCAACCATGCAGAACCAGCTACGCCCGGAAAGCGATCCACGTCATCTTGCCGCCAAGATCCAGGAGATGCTGAATGGTGTCATTCATCACGTTCGCGAAGATGTAGCCAAGGTGAGCGAGCCGAAGACAGAGGCCCTGTTCGAGACAACGGCCGAAGTACCAGGTCTGCTGACGGCCTATGACCATTACGAACGCCGTTCCGAACAAGCATGTAGGTGACGTGGATCACCGCCCAGGCAAAAGCGCTGCAACGTCGAGATTGCTACCGGAGCCGTTGCTGCGGTCACCGTGCTCGATGTGATAGGGGCACTACAACTTAGTGGCCCATGAGGATACGGGTCCGAGGTTCAATCATGCGCATGCTGGAATGGCACGGATCACGAAGCCCTGCCTTATCCGCGAGCCGTTTGATCGCGGCGGTGGCCGCATGTATGAATTCCCCCTGCTAGCGCCGCTACTGAATGTTGGCCCCTCCTACCCCATCATGTACTGGAGGCTCGGCATCAATCACGTACAGCGACTGCACCGCTGTGCCAGAATGCTCCGCGAGTTCCTTGCTCGATCAGGGCACCGGATGCCAGCGATAGATCGAGCGCGACCAGTATGGTCTGATAGGTTTGCATGCCGGAGTCCTCGCCGATCGGGTTGTCGGCCCGCGATGATTGTATACGCCACTGGTAGGGTTCTTGTCTTACTCCAATCGCAGCATAGATTGCGGCGGCGCTCGCCAAGCAGGCTGTCATTTCCGAAAGGTAACCCGATGCGGATATCCTCTTGCGAGATCAACTGAGGTGGACGCTCAAAGCCCTCAGCAGCGGCTCGTCGCGTCGCTATGCGATCCGCGCCGCTACCCTCATCCGGTTGCGGAGGTGGAACATCTCGAGACCCATGTCTCTCACATACTGCTCGCTGGCGATTTCGCCTATAAAATCAAAAAGCCGCTGAGTCTCGGATTCCTCGACTTCAGCGCCTTGCGCGCGCGGCGCTTCTATTGCGAGGAAGAACTCCGCCTCAACCGGCGCAGCGCGCCGGTGCTCTATCTGGAGGTCATTCCCATTGGCGGAAATGAGCACAGCCCGGTGCTCGGTGGCAGCGGCCCGGCTATCGAATACGCGCTAAAGATGCGCCGATTCCCGCAGGAGGCGCTGTTCTCGCGGATGCTCGACCGCGATGAACTTATGGCGGGGCATACCGACGCCCTGGCGGCGCAGATAGCCCGGTTTCATGGACGGATTGAGTCCGCGAAAGCCGATAGCCCATTTGACGGGCCAGAGGTGATCGAGCAATCGGCATTGCAGACTTTCGATCAGGTCGCGCCGCTCCTAAAGAGCGCGTCCGACAGGCGCGTGCTTGACGCGCTTCGCTCGTTTACCGAGCAGGCTCATTCGGAGCTGAGAGAAGTCTTCAACCATCGCAAACGGCAGGGTTTTGTTCGCGAGTGCCATGGAGATCTGCATCTCGAAAATATCGCGTGGCATGATGGCGACGCCATGCTGTTCGACTGCATCGAGTTCAATGAACAGCTGCGCTGGATCGACGTGATAAGCGAGATCGCGTTCGTCATGATGGATCTTTGCGCGCGCAACCATACCGGCATTGCCTATCGATTGCTCAACGCGTATCTGCAACGGACCGGGGATTACGGGGGCCTTCGAGTTCTTCGCTACTACCTGATCTACAGGGCGCTGGTGCGGGCCCTGGTCCTGGCGCTACGTGCCCGCGAGACGGGTGCCGCGGACGAAGCCAACCGAACCCGCGGCTATCTATCGCTCGCGCAGCGGTTCGCCGCGGGCGGCCACGCCGCGATCATCATCAATCATGGCGTTTCCGGGTCGGGCAAGAGTACGCTCGCCCAGCATTTGCTCAAGGATTTACGCGCGATACGTCTGCGTTCCGACGTCGAACGTAAACGCCTTTTTGGCTTGGCCTCCGGCGCTCGCACAGGTTCAGCGTTGGCACATGCCGCGTACACGCAACAGGCGACGCAGGACACCTATGCGGAGCTGGAAAGGCTCGCGCGTATCGTCGCGGAGGCCAGCTACCCGGTGATCGTCGACGCCACATTTCTAAAACGCAGTCAGCGCGAGCGCTTCCGAACGCTAGCCGCGATGCTTGACGTTCCGTTTGCGATATTGGACTGCCGGGCGCCGGAAGGGGTGCTGCGTGCGCGCGTCGCCGAGCGCGAAGCACGGGGGCGCGATCCCTCGGAGGCGGATGTGGCCGTGCTCGAGCATCAACTGGCGACGCGCGAGCCGCTGCAAGCGGATGAACAAGCGAGCAGCATTATCTTCGACTCCGAAAACGCAGATTGGCAGAAAAGCCTGCGCGCGCTTACCGCATGGATCGGTCAACGCGGGTAGAGTGCGCACCGAGCGCCGGCTCTCTACCGGACTGTAACGGATGCGTGAAACCGTCTGTCGTTCCCGCAAAGTCGAGGCCCATCAGGCTCCACTGAGCTAATGATGCACTGCAACGGCAACATGAGCGTGAGGCCACGGCCGAGATCAACCAATCACCTTAAAATGGAAAAGGTCCAGGCATCTGCTTACACCATTGTTCGAGGAAAGCGGGGCGTGACCGCTCGATCCGGGTCGATGGTACAGAGATTGCAACCATCCAAATAAGCGACCCTAGGTCGTGACAGCAATATCTCAGTACCTGAAGTCAACTAGGAGTCGATTATGAAGAGCATACTTGCATTGACGACCGCATTCGCACTTGCCGTAGGTATCGCTTCGGCCGGCATGCAGGGTCAGGGGGCCAAACCGGATGCTAAAGGGCCGGAATGGAAGGAGCAGAATCCTGGACCGTATCTAATACGGGAGCAAGGTGTGAACAAGAACAAAGACACCTATATCTCCCGGCAAGAGGCCAAGGTTAACCGGCAACTGACAGAGAACTTCGATAAGCTGGATAAGAACAGCGATAACAAGCTGGATAAGACGGAGTTGGGTGCCTTCGAGACGGTTGTCGAATAGACGCGGAAGCTTGCTCCGCTGAGCATCTGACGGCTGACCAAGGTCAGCCGTCAGCGCTTACACTATCAGATCCCGTCTGGAGCCCATACCCGCATCGAACGCTGGTCGCGGGGCATGCGTCAGTTTTCGTTGCGACCGAACCTCAGGTTAGCACCGCGGCGCTGCCGCGGTGCTAATAATACGGCATGTCGTTGACGTTTGTCAGGTGCCGAGCACCAATCCGCCGTCGACGCGCAGCACGGCGTTGCTGATGAAGCTCGCCTCGTCGGAGGCCAGGAAGGCATAGGCATTCGCGACGTCCATCGGATCACCCAGCCGCGCGAGCGGGGCATGATCGCGCATGTAGTCCCGGATCTTGTCCGGCATGCCGGCGGTCATCTGCGTGGAGATAAAGCCAGGCGCCACCGCATTGACGCGAATACCATAGCGGCCCAGTTCGCGCGACCACACGCGCGTCATGCCGATGATGCCGGCCTTAGACGCCACATAGTTGGTCTGACCGAAGTTGCCGTGCAGGGCGCTGACCGATGACGCATTCAGGATCACGCCGCGGCCTTGGCGCACCATCACCGGCGCCACGGCCTGCGTACAGTTGAAGGCCGCTTTAAGGTTCACATCGATCACCAGATCGAACGCCTCCTCGGACATCATGCCGACCAGCTCGCCGTCTTTGATCTTGATTAGCTGTGCGTCCCGATTGATGCCGGCGTTATTGACCAGCACATCGATCCGGTCGAATCGGTCGACCACCGTATCCACCCACCGCTGCACCGCTTGGCGATCGGCCACATCGACAGGAAAGAAGGTCGCATCGCGGCCCAGACGTTGGGCAACCTCGCGGCCCTCGGCTTCATCGACATCGCAGATCACGACCGTAGCACCCTCGGCAGCGAACTTCTGGGCGGTGGCACGCCCGATGCCCGCCGCGCCAC
>JAPSGG010000389.1 GCA_031177845.1 Chromatiales bacterium | reverse complement strand
TTCCAGCAGGTAGATCGCCGACTCATAGCCGCGATGCAGATGCGGCTTTGCGGCGCCGCCCGGCGGGATAACGACCAGGTTCATAGACAGCCCCCTGGCCCCGGCGGTGTCTTGCGAGATGCCGACAAACTGCGGCAGCCCTTGCCGGGTCATGCTGTCTGAGGGCGGCCGCACGGTGACGACTTCCCCGCGCCTAGCGCCGCGGTGATCGGCCTCTTCCGATCGATCTTGCTCCGCGCTCGAGAGACTGCCGGCGGCAAGCAATCCGCATGCAAGCCCCGCGCGGCATAGACCACGATTCGAAAACAGTCTCATACGCGCCCCCGTGCTTCAGTCAAGTCATCGACGCATTGTACGCATTTCGATAAGCACGGCCATCACCGCCATCAGACTCGGTGTCCGAGCCCACACCCATGCGTGCAGCCTAGATACGTCTCTGCCCCAAAGGTGGGATGGAAACTTCCAATCTGCATTAAGACGCATGGAGCGCAACCATGTCCGCGCGTGTCGCATCGCCCGCTTGTGAAATGTACCGTTCAGGAGAGGTCGTGCTTCGATCCGCCGCAGCATTTTGCTTGCTTCCTATCGTGTGCACGTTGGCTGATCCTGCTGCGGCGGAGGAGAAAGCGCTAGTGCCGACCTCCCGGCTTCGGCGATAGGCCCGCGACGTCGCCGGCGAGTTTTCTCCTGCTCGAGGCTGGTTATAACTCTACTTAGACCGAGCTTACCTCATTCGTACAATATCCAACTCCACGCCTTTGCAGGTTCCGGCCTGGATGAGAGCGCTGAAAACTTCTTCGCCGGCGGGGGCTCGCGTTCGTCTAGTAAGTGGCCCGTCTGTTCAAAAGTCTACCTGAATCCCCATTACCATCACCCGTTCGGACGGAATGTCGTACATGTCGGTACGCCGCGCGGCATTGCGGGACATAAATGCAAACAGCCGCTCTCGCCATAGCGTCATCCCAGGCACTCTGGGCGATGGAATGGGCAACGCACTGCCGATGTAGAACGTGGTTTTGTCTAAATCCACCTTGAGGTCCAGCCTCTCGCACATGCGCAGCGCCACGGGCAGATTGCAGCTCTGCTTGAAACCAGTCCGCACTTCGACCCTGTAGAATCCCTGGCCAAGTGACTTGACCTTAAGACGCCTTGCTGCCCCTACCCAGGGGACGCGTGCGGTCCTTACTGTCAGCAGTATGACCTGTTCATGCAGTACCTGATTGTGTTTGAGATGGTGCAGCAGGATCGGCGGCGTGCTTTGAGTGCTCTCGGTCATGAAGACCGCAGTGCCAGGCACGCGCGAAGGCGGTGCGGCGTAGATGCGCTGGAGAAAAAGGATTAGTGGCTCCGTATCCTTGCGCAGGTGCGTCATCAGCAACTCGCGCCCCTGCCGCCACGTGATCATCACGAAGAACACGAAGGCACCCACCGCGAGAGCGTACCAGCCGCCCTCTGGCACCTTGAGGATGTTGGCGCCGAAGAAAGCGAGATCGACCACAAGCAGCACGGCGGCAAAGATACCAAGCGCCACCGGGTGCCAGCCCCAGTGCCGCGCGACGAAGTACGCGAGCACGGTGGTGATCACCATATCGGTTGAGACGGCAACGCCATAGGCCGCCGCCATGTTTCCCGAGGACTGGAATCCGAGCACGAGCGCAATGGTCGCGGCCATCAGCAGCCAGTTCATCACCGGGATGTAGATTTGCCCGAATTCCTCGCGCGAGGTCTGGGTGATCCGCATGCGCGGCAGCTGACCTAGTTGGATCGCCTGTCGGGTCAGCGAGAAGACACCCGTAATTACAGCCTGCGAGGCGATGATCGTCGCGAGTGTGGCGAGGATCAGCAGTGGATATAGGCCCCACGACGGCGCCATCTGATAAAACGGCTGCATGGCGTGCGGATGATTCAGCAACAGCGCACCCTGTCCGAAGTAATTGAGCACCAGACCAGGCAGTACCACAAAAAACCAACTGAGCCGTATGGGACGCAGGCCGAAGTGGCCCATGTCGGCGTACAATGCCTCGCCGCCCGTGACTACCAGAAAGACCGTGCCCAGGACCAGATAACCGGTAATCCCGTGCTGCGCCAGGAACTGCGCGCCGTAATACGGGTTCACCGCAGCCAACACGCCGGGCTCGGCGACGATCATGCTTAGG
>JAPSGG010000145.1 GCA_031177845.1 Chromatiales bacterium | reverse complement strand
TTCCCAGCGATATGCTCGATACAAGCCCCAAAGACTTCTCGATTGACGATGCGCTTGCAAGCGCGAGCCATGAAGTCATCGAGGATTTCGGCGTTGCGCCGCAAGACTAGGTCATTCCTAAATCAGTCATTCCAAGACCGCGTAGGCTAAGCGTAGCCCATTGATATTCTTGCGCGGCGGCGGATGGGATTGCACCAGCCCATGCGGCGCGGATCATCTGTAGCTAACCTTAGCGCGGGGAGTAATCGGTTGGCTTGTTCATTCAATCTGGAAGAAACACTGCCTCCGCATCGAATACCGGCCCATCCACACACACGCGCTTCATGGCCGCACCGCCCTCTGTCCACACTTCGACCGCACAGCCGGCGCAGCCTCCAACCGCGCAGGCCATGTATTCTTCAAGCGAGACTTGGCAGGGTAATTTGTAATCGCGCGCGAGTTGCGTGACCGCCTTAAGCATGGCGGGCGGGCCGCAGGCGAAGACCTCCAGCTCCGCCAGCTCGGGGGCGCCGAGCGAATCCAGCCACAGCCGCGCGAGTTCGGTGATCAAACCGTCGAAGCAGCCTGGATAGCCTTGCCGGCTGGTCAGGCGCGAGGGGATGCCCCAGTCCTCCAGCAGCGGCATGGCGGCGATCACGCCCTCCGGCATACCGGGTACGATGATGCGCGAGGGGCGCGGCTTGAACGGGAACGGTATCTCGGAACCGAGCAGTACAAGCGGCGTGAAGTCGCGGTCGAGCCGCAACCGGTCGGCCAGGAATACCATCGGCGGCATGCCAACGCCACCACCCAATAGCAAAGCACGCCGTCTCTCGCGATGTGCAACGAACGGCTTGCCGATGGGCCCCATCAGGCTCAAGATGTCTCCCACCTTGCGGTGCGCCAGCAAGCGGGTGCCTTCCCCCAGGATCTTGTAAAAGATATCGATCCAGCCCTGTGCTTTAGATGCGCGCATAATCGAGAAGGGCCGGCGCATGAGTAAGCCAGGATCGCACTGCAGGTGTACGAAACTGCCGGGGTCGGCGCGAGCGGCACATTTCGGTGCACGCAGGCGCAGGACATGCTGTCCGCAGGGATACGACTGGTGGTCTAAAACCTCAACATCTTCTACGAAGATGGTGTTGCGATGGGGCTTCGGCGGGTACTGTATTCGCGTATTCATGAGAGGCGCGACGGGCGCCTTACGATGCGGAATCCACCTGATAGACGATGCGTCCACCCAGCAGCGTGTGCGTCACGCGGCCGGTGAAGGACCAGCCAGAAAACGGCGTGTTCTTACCGTGGCTCAAGATGCGCTTGGGTATCAATTGCCAGCGTTCATCCGGATCGTATATACAAATATCCGCAGTCTGGTTCACGCCCAGTGTGCCAGCGGCGATGCCCAGCACCTCGGCCGGACCGCTGGTGACGCGCGCGATGGCCTCAGGCAGACTCAATACATCTTCCTCCACCAGCCGCAACGTCAAAGGAAGCAGGGTTTCTAATGCCGATATGCCGGCCTCGGTGGCTGGAAACGGCGCCTGCTTGGCGTCGATCTCGTGCGGCTGGTGGTCTGAGCAGATCACGGCCAGCGCGCCATGCGCCACACCCTTGCGTAGGGTTTCCAGATCGGCCCGGGTACGCAACGGAGGCAACGTATGGCAAAGGCTGTTGAAGCCACCAATATCCTGTTCCGTCAAGAATAATTGATGTGCGCACACATCGGCGCTGATGGGCAAACCATCATAGCGGGCCCGTGCCACCATGTTGACCGCGCGCGCGGTGGATAGACGGCAGAAATGGGTACGGGCGCCCGTCTGCTCCACTAGCGCGAGCAGCTGTCCCACGGCCGCCGTTTCCGCCGCGGTGGGAATCCCCGGAAGTCCCAGGCGCGTGGCTATCGTGCCCTCGTGTGCGCAGCCCTGATTGGCGAGCGCGTGATCGAAGGGATGCAGAAAAAGGGTTAATCCTTGGCTCGCCGCATACTCCATCGCGCGCCGCAGCACCAACGGGTTGGCCAACGGTTGCAGCGCATTGCTCACGCCCACGCAACCGGCCGCCTTAAGCGCGGCCATTTCGCTTAACGTCTGTCCCTTCAGTCCGGCGGTCAGCGCGCCGATGGTGTGCACTCGGCAGAAGCCTGCCGCATGCGCGCGCTGCTGGATGAGTTCGACCTCGGCGGGGGAATCGATGACTGGATTGGTGTCCGGCGGACAGCACAGGCTGGTAATGCCGGCCGCCGCCGCGGCATGAGTTTCGGAGGCGATCGTCGCCTTGTGCTCCTGTCCGGGCTCACGCAGGCGCGCGGCGATATCGACCAGGCCCGGGATGACGATCCGGCCTCTAGCGTCCAGCTTGCGATCGACGACGAAACCCGGCGGCGCGTTATCGATACCCGCGATCCTGTCATCCGCCACGAACAAATCGGTAATCCGGTCGACCCCATGAGCGGGATCGATCACGCGGCCTTGGCTTATCTGCAGATTCATCGCCCCGCGCGCGCGCCGATCGCCATGGACATGACGGCCATGCGCACGGCGATGCCGTAGGTGACCTGTTGCAGAATGACCGAACGCGATCCGTCGGCCACCTCCGAGCCGATCTCAACACCGCGGTTAATGGGCCCTGGGTGCATGACGATGGCAGTCTCCTTGGCGACGCTAAGGCGTTCTTCAGTCAGGCCATAGAGCTGAAAGTACTCGTGTTCACTCGGGAGCAGCGCACCTTGCATGCGTTCCTTTTGCAGGCGCAGCATCATAATTACATCGGCATCCTTCAATCCATCCGCCATACTGTGAAACACACGTACGCCCAAGTTCTCGACCTCGGCCGGGATCAGCGTCTTGGGCCCGACTACGCGCACCTCGCCTGTGCCCAGGATACTGAGCGCGTGAATCTGCGAACGCGCCACCCGCGAGTGCATGATATCCCCCACGATCGCCACGCACAGGCGACTGAAATCTGGCTTGTGGCGGCGGATGGTGAACATGTCCAGCATGGCCTGCGTCGGATGCGCGTGGCGGCCGTCGCCCGCGTTGATCACACTGACGTGCGGCGCCACATGACGCGCGATGAACTGCGCCGCGCCGCTATCCGCATGTCGCACCACGAACATGTCGGTGTACATGGCCTCCAGGTTACGTAGCGTATCGAGCAGGCTCTCGCCCTTGACGGTTGCGGTGGTATTGATGTTGAGATTGAGGACGTCGGCGGACAGGCGCTTGGCGGCCAGCTCGAAGGTGGTGCGCGTGCGTGTGCTTGCCTCGAAGAATAGGTTGACGATGGTCTTGCCGCGCAGCAAAGGTACCTTTTTGACGGCCTGGTTTTTGACCCCCGCGAACGATTCGGCGGTATCCAAGATCTCCAGCAACAGCGCGCGCGGCAGCCCCTCGATGGTGAGAAAATGACGCAACTGGCCATCGGGCGTGAGTTGAATGCCAGCCGGCAGCGGACCGGGAGGCCGCATCGTCACGGCACCACCGGTCACTGGGGCCCGCCTCCCCCCGGAGCGTTTACGATCTTGAGTTCCAGTGGGTTCGGCCCGCTTAGCTTAACGTGCTGGCGCGATTCAAGCTTGAGTTTATGCCCGACCACGCGAGCCTCGATCGGCAGCTCCCGACCATCGCGCTCGATGAGCACGGCCAAAGTAACACGGGCTGGTCGTCCGTAATCGAAGATCTCGTTGAGGGCAGCGCGTATCGTGCGGCCGGTGAAGAGTACGTCATCGACCAGGATAATGTGCCTTCCATCGACGCTCAGAGGGAGATGGGATGGTTTAACCCTTGGATTCATGCCGACGCGGCTGAAGTCGTCGCGATAGAAGGAGATATCCAGCGTGCCGAGCGGATCTTCGATGCCCAGCAGCGCATGGAGGCGTTCTGCAATCCACACGCCGCCGGTATGTATGCCGACCATCAATGGGCGCTCGATGCCGCCCGCGCGGATGAGCTTTTGGATCTCCTCGCTCATCTCGCGGACCAGATCGCAGACTTGCAGGTTCATCTATTTCATTCGCCGGAGGAGGACGCGCTCGACATCCATTCCTCCAGCACAATAGCCGCAGCCACGCGGTCGACCTCGCCTTTGTCGATAGCTCTACCCTTTGACCGTGCGCGCTTTTGCATCCTCAGGTGCTCGTAGGCGTCGGTCGAAGAATAGGCCTCATCAACGGTATATACCGGCAGACCGAAACGCACCTCCAGTTGGCACTGAAAAGCGGCAATCTCGGCTCTGATCTTTCGCGCGCCTGCGTGTCGCGCGCCCGGCAGGCCGACCACCAGGGCGTCGGGCTTCCAAGTTTGGATCAGCGCATCGATCGCCTTCCAGCCAGGGTCGCCGGCGCGGTTCGGCAACGTGATGAGCGGTGTGGCGGTTCCGGTCACCATTTGGCCGATTGCGACGCCCGTGCGGCGCTCACCATAGTCAAAACCCAACACGACCGAAGGCGGCCGGCGGCGTTCACTCAAGCTTGTGCCTCACAGATGCGCGAGAGTAGGCGCATTGGGGGCGTCATGCGTGTCCCGCATCGCCGGCCATCAGGGTCAGGTCCACGCCGAGCTTTTTCGCGGCCGCCTGCCAACGGAGCTCGACCGGTAGCTCGAATAGGATCTCGGTGTCATTCGGCACCGTCAGCCAGGCATTGTCGGCAATTTCCCGTTCGAGTTGGCCGGCGCCCCAGCCAGCATAGCCTAGCGCCACCAGGCTGTGTCGGGGTCCTGTGCCCGCGGCCACCGCCGAGAGGATATCCAGCGACGTGGTGAGGCCAAGTTCGGTATCGATCTTCAAGGTGGATTCCCACTGCCCGAGCGGCATGTGTAGGATAAAGCCTCGTTCAAGCTGCACCGGGCCGCCGGCGAAAACCGGCATGCTCACAATGTCCACGTCCGTGGCGGCGATGTCCAGGTGATCAAGCAATTCGCTCAGCCGCACCTCGGTGGGCCGGTTGATGACTAGCCCTAAAGCGCCGTGCTCATTATGTTCGCAGATCAGGGTGACGGTGCGGGAGAAATTTGGGTCCGCCAGACTCGGCATTGCGATCAGAAGTTGATTTGTAAAACGTGCCGTCGTCATGATGGCACTAGTATCCGGTCTTAATTCTGAACAGACAAGGGCTAAAGCGAAGGCTAACGAGTGGTCAACCCGCCGTCGGCTTCGAAGATCCATGTGCGGGTGATCATCAGCTGATCGTATTGCTTGCGCATCTCGGGGGAAAACGGTTCAAAGGGCGCGGCCAGCCTGGCGATCCGCATGGCCGCGTCATCCAGCACCTGTTGTCCCGAAGGCGAACCGATTGTGGCCCTGATCACGTTGCCGTCGCTGTCTAGCAGGACATGCAGTATCAACTTGCCGCTCAGCTTGCGGCGCCGAGCGTCGTCTGGATAGTTGAGGTTGCC
>JAPSGG010000144.1 GCA_031177845.1 Chromatiales bacterium | reverse complement strand
GCGGCGTCGAGCTGGTCGACGGCGCACCGTCGCTGCCCGCCTCGCCCTTCCTCTTCCTCATATCGACCCCTCCGCAATGCCCGAGTCGCCTTTTCCGCCTTGGCGATGGCGTGTTGCAATAGAATGCGGCCAATGCCGCGATGGGCCTGCGACGGCACGACGGACATGGGTCCGAGCACCAGCATGTCGACGCTCTTATTTTCCTTGAGTAGTTTAATCCGGGTCAGCATGACGTGCCCGACGAGCCGGTTCTTGTATTCCGCCACTAGCGACAGCTCGGGAATATACCCTGGCGTGTTCCGCAGGTCCGACACCAGCTGGGCCTCGGCTTCGCCCGCGAATGCGCTGATGTTGACCACGTCGATGGCCTGCATATCGCCGGGCCTTTCCGCCCGTACCCGGATGTCGGTCATGGTATCCTCCATGGATGAGGGAGCTGCTGAGAAGATGAGCAGGTATAATCAAATCCAATCGGAAAAACAACCGCTGGCTCGTGCTCATCGATCACCGGGTCCAACATGGCGTAATGCCGACGTGACCCGGCGTGTCATGACGCACGGGCCGGACGGTTAAGCGCGCCCGACCAAAGGTCAAAAAAACCGCCTTTGATTCCGCACATGGATAGAGAAAAGGTTCTGCGGCTGATCGTCATCGAAGACGATGCCAACGATGCCGAGCGTATGATCAGCGCGATCAAGAGCGGCGGCTACGCGGTGCGCGCCAGGCACGTGCAGGATGAAGAACAGCTGGCCGATGCACTCAAGAATCATGCTCCGGACATCGCGCTGTGCGCCATGAATGCCCAGTCGGTGAGCCTCGGGCGGGCGCTGGAATGTATCCGCGAATCCGGCACGTACGTGCCGGTGATCTCATTGGCAAACGGCGCGGCAAGCGACGTCGTCGACTGCATGCAGAAGGGCGCAGTCGATCTGGTCGACAAGGTGCGGACCGAACACATCAAGCTCGTGGTTGCGCGCACCGCGGAAGCCCAGCGTCAATGGCGGGAGATGAAACGGCTCGAAGCCGACCTGCGGGAGAGCGAGCGGCGCTGCCGCACCCTCCTGGATAGCTCGCGCGATTCGATCTGCTACGTGCATGAAGGCATGCATGTCTACGCCAACCTGACCTATCTGGCGTTGTTCGGCTACTCCGACCTGGCGGACATCGAGGGCACCCCCATCATGGACATGGTGGCACCCGACCACCAGTGCAGCATGAAGGAGTTCCTGCGCAAGCTTGAGAAGGATGCCGATAAGGCCAAATACCTAGAGATCGACCTAAGACATGCCGGCGGCAAGATCTTCAGCGCACGGCTGGAGTTCAGCCCGGCCAGTATCGACGGCGAACCTTGCACCCAAATCGTCATCCACCACCAGTCCGACGAAAGCGAGCTCGCGCAACAGCTCGACTATCTGAGCCAGCGCGAGGCGGCCACGGGTCTATATAATCGCACGCGTTTTATGGAGCTGCTGAAGTCCGCCGTAGCCGATGCCGCGCAGGGTAGGCGGAGTCGGGCGTTGATTCAAGTCGAGTTAGATAACGTCGCCGCCATCAAGGATGCGGTCGGCGTCGGCGCGATCGATCTGATCGTCGCCGATGTTGCCAAGCTGCTGGATGGATTTTGCGATGAGGCGGACACTCTGGCTCGCTTCAGCGAGCATGTATTCACGATCCTCACGCCGCGCTGGGAGACTGCTGCCTTGGAGTCATTCATGCGTCAGATGTCCGAAGCGGTCGCCCAACACACCTGCGAGGTGGAGGACAAGTCGGTCATCGCTCAAGCCACTATCAGCGCCGTTCAGATCGACGAAAACGCACCCGATGCGGACGAGCTTTTGGCGCGCGCGGAAAAGGCCTGCGTCGAAGCCCGGCAAAACCGATGCGCTCACTCGATCTATAGGGCATCACAAGGCGAAATGACGCAGAAGCAGCTGGACGAGGTAGTGGCGACACGCCTACTCGAAGCGATCAAGCACATGCGTTTGCGCCTGCTGTTTCAACCCATCGTGAGCCTGCGCGGCGACCCCGGTGAACGCTACGAGGCCTTTCTACGGGTGTTCGACGCGCAGGGCGCAGAGATGGATCTGCCTAAGTTACTGCCCAGCGCCGAGCGCACGGGCATCGTGAAGAAACTGGATCGCTGGGTGCTCACGCACGCGATCGATCGACTGGCGCAGACGCGTGCATCGGGCAAGGATACGACCTTCTTTGTCAAACTGACTGCCGGCACACTGCAGGATCCAACGCTGCTGCCATGGTTGAGTGGGTATCTCCGGGATAAGCGCGTACCGCCCACCAGCCTGGTGCTAAGCATCAAGGAACAGGTGGTCGTTAACTATCTCAAACATGCCAAGGCCCTGATCAAGGGCCTGCACGAGATGCATTCCCGATTTGCGCTGGATGACTTCGGCACGGGACTCAACCCGTTTCAGTTATTGAAGGCCGTACCTGCCGATTTTCTAAAGGTCGATAAGAGCCTGATGGAAAACATCACCAACAACGCCGAAAATCAGGACGCATTGCGCACCATCGTGGACATCTCCAACTCCATGAACAAGGTGACCATCGCGCCGTACATTGAAGACGCTGCCGCACTCCCCGTGCTTTGGGGCATTGGCATCAACCTCATCCAGGGCTATTTCCTGCAAGTGCCTTCGGAAGAGCTGAACTACGACTTCTCGGCTTTGGGGTAAGCGGTAGAGACGGGTTAGATCCCGCCTCACACAGGCAAGGCGGATGCGTAGTCACGACTATTCTCAGGAGAGCGTCGCACCAGCGAAGTCTGCCCATAGGGGGAGATAACAGGGATGTCTCTCATCACAAATGCGCCCAGAGCAGATTTGGACTGCGGCAGTGGCCTGTACGGGCAAACTCAGGGACGTAGTTCATCACAAATTCTCCAGGAGAGCGTTGGACAAGCGCTAGCTTGCCCGCAGGGGGAAATACAGGGATGTATTTCATCAACCCTTTCGCGACGGTGCGCCGCTAAGGGATTGACGACCTGCGAGTCTATCCGCCCAACGCTGCGATGCGCTCCTCCAGAGGCGGATGGCTCATCAATAACCGCTTCAAGCCGTGGCCGATGTCGCCCACGATGCCGAACGCGGCCAGTTGGCCCGGCAGATCGCGCGGCTCGCTTGCCGCCTGCAGGCGTCGCAGCGCGGCGATCATCTTGTCGCGCCCGGCTAAGCGCGCGCCACCGGCGTCGGCGCGGAACTCGCGCCGGCGCGAGAACCACATCGCAATCATCGCCGCCAAGATGCCCAGCACGATCTCTGCGAAGATGCTGCCGATAAAATAGCCTGGGCCGATGCCGCGTTCTATCTTGAATATAGCGCGGTCGACTAGCGTGCCGATGATGCGCGAGAAGAAGATCACGAAGGTATTCAATACCCCCTGTAGGAGCCCCATAGTCAGCATATCGCCGTTCGCGACGTGTGTGACCTCGTGGCCCAGCACGGCCTCCGCCTCGTCGGCAGTCATGGTCTGCAATAATCCGCTGCTCACGGCCACGAGTGCGCTGTTCTTGTTGATGCCGGTGGCGAAGGCATTCGGCTGCTGTGAATTGAAGATACCCACTTCGGGCATGCCGATGCCGGCTTGTCTCGCCTGATGTCGCACGGTCTCCACCAGCCAGGCCTCGTTGCGATTCGTGGGCTGCTCGATAACTTGTACGCCCATAAACTTCTTGGCCATCCACTTCGACATTGCGAGCGAAATGAACGAACCTACGAAGCCGAACACCGCGGCCATGATCAGAAGACCGTTGATGCCAATGCCCTGGCTGGCGAGCCAGGCATCGAGGCCCAGCACCCGTGATGAGACGCTGAGCACGGCCAACACCGAGAAGTTGGCGAGCAGAAACAATGCGATTCGACTGAACATCGCGCTATGAACTCCTTGGTCGGGAGACACCTAGGTGCCACATCGCGGCGAGGGCACCGCTTTTAGAAGCGATCCCGTGGTCGCGATTCGGCATCCTGTTAGATGCGATCGGCGTGCGGAAATTCAAGCGAGTCAGTTCGCCTCGCCGGTGCGTTCGACCTGAATCGCGTCCACTTTCTGATAGCCCCGCGGCAGCTTGTAGCCGCGACGGCCGCAATCGGCGACGTGCTCATCCACCTCGTCCGGCTTCATGGTCTTGTGCTTATTGCCGGCGTAGATCGTCAGCTTCTCACCATCTTGAATTAAATCAATCGCGACCACGTATTCCTCCCGAGTCTTGAGCTTGGGGCTCGGAATGTTGATGAACTTGGCTCCCCTGCCCCGATTAAGCAGCGGCAGTTCGCCTAAAACGGTCACCAGCATGTAACCCTCGTGCGTGACCGCCACGATCCAGTCGTCCTCCTGGCTCCTGACCCTGACCGGCGGCAAGACCCTGGTCCCGGCCGGCACGGAGATCAACGCCTTACCTGTCCTGTTGCGCGAGATCATGTCCTCCAACCGGCAAACGAAACCGTAACCTCCATCCGTGGCCAGCCAATAGAGGTCTTCCGGCGCGCCCATCATCACGCCTACAAATACGGCGCCCGGAGGTGGATTAAGCCGGCCGCTCAAGGGCTCACCCTGACCACGCGCGGATGGGAAGCTGTGCGCGGGCAAGGCGTAGCTGCGCCCGGCAGAATCCAGGAACACCACCAGCTGGTTGCTGCGACCTTGGGCCGCGGCCAGAAGGCCGTCGCCCGCGCGGTAACTCAGGGTGCGAGGATCGAGCTCATGCCCTTTCGCTGCGCGCACCCAGCCTTTCTGCGAAAGCACGACCGTGACCGCTTCGGATGGCAGAAGCTCGGTCGGGTCTATCGCGCGTGCGGCCTCGCGCTCGACCACAAGACTCCGGCGATCATCGCCGTAATTCTTCGCGTCGACCAGCAATTCGTTACGAATAAGCGTTTTCAGGCGGCGGTTGGAGCCCAGGGTCTTGGTCAGGTCGTCACGCGCCTTTTGCAACTCGTCCTGCTCGCCCCGGATCTTTATCTCTTCCAGCTTGGCAAGATGGCGTAGCTTCAGTTCCAGGATCGCCTCGGCTTGCGCGTCACTTAAAGTGAAGCGTTTCATCAGCACCGGCTTGGGATCGTCCTCGCGGCGGATGATGGCAATCACCTCGTCGATATTAAGGTAAGCGATCAGCAGACCTGCCAGAACATGCAGGCGCTGCTCGACCTTGTCCAACCGCCATTGAAGACGACGGCGCACCGTCTCTGTGCGGAAGTCCAGCCACTCCTTGAGCAGCGCACGCAGGTCCTTGACCTGCGGCCGGCCATTCAGTCCGATCACGTTGAGGTTAACGCGATACGTGCGCTCCAGTTCGGTCGTCGCGAACAGATGCGACATGAGTTCTTCCACGTCTACGCGGCTGGTGATCGTGCCGCGCAGCA
>JAPSGG010000143.1 GCA_031177845.1 Chromatiales bacterium | reverse complement strand
CCCCCCGGGAGAAAGGGTTCGGCGGCGGTGCCCCGCCGCATGGGCGTATAGGGGTGAGCTGCATAGGCAGCGAACGGGCAGCCAGGAGGGCCGCACTGCGCCGGCAGCGCAGCAGGGAATGCGCAACGCATAGCAGGCCCTGGCCCCAGCGGAGCAGGGATCGCAAAGCGTAGCAGGCGCAGCGCAGGAGGGGATAAGGGCGATCTGGGGATCGCACCTCCCATTCACCTTAGTAGACCTATGGCTTATCGAGAGATACCTGCGCTCCCCGGCTTGAGACCGATCACCAGATCCATCACATTGGTGCCCGTCGGTCCGGTGCGAATCAGGTCGCCGCTTGCCTCCAGAAACGTGCCGCCGTCCGCGCGCCGCAGACAGTCCCTTGCATTCAGTCCATGCAATTCGCCGCGGGCGATCGTCTCGCCATCGACCAGCGCGCCGGCATCCTCGGTCGGACCGTCGGTCCCGTCCGTGCCGGCCGCGAGCAGATAGAATCCTTCTTTTCCTTGTAAGTGAACGGCGGCCGCCAGCGCCAGGTGCTGATTGCGGCCGCCGCGTCCGGGATTAGACGGCAGGGTTACTGCCGTTTCACCGCCCCAGACGTGCACCCCCGCAGGCGCATCCACAAGTTGTCCAATCAAGGTTTTCGCGGCCTGTTCCGCATCACCCTCCAGAAATTCCGGATGGACGATCACCTTAAAGCCTAGGCGTCTTGCCTCAGCAGCGGCGGCCTGTTTGGCATCATCAAGTTTGGCAATGACTTTTGTGGTGATGGAAGTGAATGCCTCGGCTTTTGGCGCGGGAACCAGCTTCGTCTTGCCCAAGAGGCGACGGATGTTCTCCGGCAGATCGGCGAGCGAGGCATCGCTCTGAACGTTCACCAGCGGTCCGGAGCCGATCACCGCGGGATCGTCGCCTGGCACATCGGAAATCAGCAGGCACGTCGCCTGGCGACCGTTCAAATAATCGGCCAGGCGACCTCCTTTAATGCGCGAAATCCCGCGTCTCACCTGGTTCATCTTCGTAATACTGAGTCCGCCGGCCAGCAGCGCATCAGTCAACCTGCGCAAGGTGGCCAGATCCATGCCCTCGGCCAGCACCTCGACCAGGCTGGAGGCGCCGCCCGAGATCAAGAATAGGAAGCGGGCATCCTTCGGTGACTCTTCGATAAATTCGAGCAGCGCGGCGCCGGCCGCGAGGCTCGCTTCGCCGGGCACCGGATGATTCGCTTCCAAGCAGCGCACCTGTGGGTACTTGTCCAGCCCAGCATCCAGGTGCCCATGCTTGGTAATCACCAGGCCCGTCTTGATGATATCGCCCGCGGCTGCCAGTGCGCCCATACTCATCGATGCCGCCGCCTTGCCGATAGCGATCAGGCGATGATCGCCCCGCACAGGATGGCCTTCGAGATATCGCCTTACGGCATCGAAGCCCGATACGCGCGTGAGCGCGGCCTGGTAGATACGCAACAAGTCTTTGCGGATGGCATTATCCATCACAAGGCACCTCTCGTATGGCCACGCCCTAATAAAGGAAGCGTCGTAGGTAGCGTATCCCTTTGTGACTGCATGTCGTCAAAGGATCGGCGGCCTGAAGCATGAAAGCCGCTAATAAGACACTAGCCCGTGCGTCAATTCAATGCATCAAAGCCGCGCTGCAAATCCGCCTTGAGATCTTCCACCGCCTCCAAACCCGCCGCGATGCGCACTAAGCCCTGCTTGATACCCGCGTATTCGCGCTGCTCGTCGGTGAGACGGCCGTGTGTGGTGGTGGCCGGATGCGTGATGGTGGTCTTGGTGTCGCCCAGGTTGGCCGTGATGGAGATCAGGCGCGTGCTGTCGATCAACCGCCACGCAGCCTCGCGGCCACCATCAAGCTCGAATGAGACGATGCCGCCGAATCCGGTCTGCTGGCGTTTGGCCAAGTCATGCTGCGGGTGAGAAGCGAGTCCCGGATAGTACACCTTTGTTACTCGCGGCTGCTCTACCAGCCATTCGGCGAGGCACTGCGCGTTATCAGAAATCGCTCGCATGCGCAGGCTCAGCGTTTCGAGTCCCTTGGTAAAAATCCATGCGTTAAACGCGCTCATGGTCGGACCTGCGGTGCGCAGAAAACCGAAGACCTCCTTGCCCACTAGCTCCTGATCGCCCACCACCGCACCGCCCACACAGCGCCCCTGTCCGTCCAAGTACTTGGTCGCAGAATGAATGACAATGTCCGCGCCTAGGTCTAACGGCCTTTGCAGCACCGGCGTGCAAAAGCAGTTATCCACCACCAGCAAGCAGCCCTTCTCGTGGGCGATATTGGCCAGGGCGCGGATATCGACCAGCTCGACCAGTGGGTTCGATGGCGTCTCCAGAAATAGCAGGCGCGTATTGGGCCGAATCGAATCCCACCAGACATCGAGATCCGTTAGCGGGACAAAGCTTACCTCCACACCGAATTTGGCCAAATAGTTATTGAATAGGCCGGTGGTGGCGCCGAAGATGCCACGCGATGTGAGCAGATGGTCGCCGCTTTTCATCAGCGCCATGCAGGTCGCGAGGATCGCCGACATACCGGAAGCGGTCGCTACGCAGGCTTCACCCCCTTCCAGCACGGCAAGACGATTCTGAAAGGTGCGTACAGTGGGATTGGTGAAACGCGAGTAGATATTGCCCGGCTCGTCGCCCTTGAAGCGCGCCGCCGCCTGTGCGGCGCTCTTGAACACGAAGCTGGAGGTCTGAAAGATCGGTTCCGAATGCTCGCCTTCGGGCGTTCTCACCTGCCCGGCCCGCACTGCGAGCGTTTCCAATTGGTAGTCTTGTGCCTCGTCGGTTTCCATTTCGGCTGCCTTCAAGCTGTCTAATGCACAATCCGCGGGCACAAAAAACCCGCCAGCCAAAACAGCTAAAGCGGGGGATCGGTGCCTCTCTTTAGCTGCATTTATCAAGCGCCCGCAATCTGAGTCTCAAATCGGCGCTAGAAAGGACTGTAGGTCAGCTTGGCTGGATTGTCAAACGACGCTGGGGATAGCGCCAGATCAATCGCCAGCTCTAAGTCCGGGTGGTTGCTCAGAAGCTCGGTTGCCCGAACCTACTCCACGATCAACACCAAGTCACCCTCCTGCATCTCGTCGTAGATCTCGATCACGTCGCGATTAGTCATGCGCACGCACCCAAGCGAGACGGGTTGACCGATGAGGCCTTCTTCGTGGGTGCCGTGGATATAGATGTAGCGCGAGTAGCTGTCGATGCCTTCGCCGTGATTGACGCCAGGCTCAAGGCCTGCGAGCCACAGGATACGGGTGGTGACGAAGTCTTCTGGAGTCTTGGTTGCTTCCGTGACGATCTGCGCCAACTTTTGAGTATTCTTCCGTCCCTTGAATATCGTGCCGATGGGCATGCCTCCGCCGATCTTTTCTTTCACGTAATGGACGCCGAGCGGCGTCTTAAAGCTGCCGTCCTTGTTGCCTGCGCCGTACCTTGAGGTTGATACCCGATAGGTTTTTACGTGCTGACCATTGCGATATAGCCAAAGCTGCTGATGGGAGAGGCTGACGACTGCGACCGCCCTGTTTGCATGATCGGGGAAACGCTCCTTGAGCGCGGCGACCTCAACCAGCATCGGATCCCGCGGCATTACGTCATTCAAGAATTAGCTGGCGCCGGCGGGCGCGATTGCACAGCCGAGTATTGGGATATAGAGATTGGCAGCGTGAAGAGGGGCGTCCATGTCGCGGCCTTAAGCGCTCTGGTGCAAATCGATATCCGCGTAGTGCTTGGCGCGCTCCTGCTTGGCTACGTCATTGCGTTCGCGTTCCAGCGATTCGAGATAATCCCGGCCCACATTGGTCACATATTCGCCGGTGAAGATCGAGCAGTCGAAGTGTTGCAATTTAGGGTTACCCTTCTGCACCGCCTGCACTAGATCGTCCAGGTCCTGATAGATCAGGCGATCAGCACCGATCGCCTCGCGCACCTCTTCTTCCGTACGCCCGTAGGCGATCAGTTCACTGGCCGCCGGCATGTCGATGCCGTACACATTCGGGAAGCGGATGGGCGGCGCGGCGGATGCGAAGTAGACCTTGCGGGCGCCTGCCTCGCGCGCCATCTGCACGATCTCGCGGGAGGTAGTGCCACGCACGATGGAGTCGTCCACTAACAGCACGTTCTTGCGCTTGTATTCGATGTCCAGCGGATTGAGCTTCTGGCGCACTGATCGTTCTCGTTGGCTCTGGCCTGGCATGATGAAGGTGCGGCCTATGTAGCGATTTTTGATGAAGCCTTCCCGATATTTTACGTTCAGCTGGAAGGCGATCTCCTGGGCGGCCGTGCGGCTGGTGTCGGGGATCGGGATCACCACGTCGATGCCGTGGTCGGGCCATTCCCGCAGGATCTTCTGCCCTAGCCTCTTGCCCATCCGCATGCGTGCCTTGTGCACGAACACGTTGTCGATGATCGAGTCGGGGCGCGAGAAGTAAACGTATTCGAAGATGCAGGGCGAATAGATCGGATTCTCGGCACACTGCTGCGTGTGAAGCGTGCCTTCGGCATCGATGAACACGGCCTCTCCGGGCTCCAGGTCGCGGATCAGCTCGAAGTCCAGCATGTCCAGCGCGACGCTCTCGGAGGCCACCATGTATTCGAGGCCTTTAGCGGTCTCGCGCCGACCGTAGACCACGGGGCGGATTCCATAAGGATCACGAAATGCCAGCACGCCATGTCTGGTGATCATGGCGACGACGGCATATGCGCCCCTACAGCGGCGGTGCACGCCGGACACAGCATTGAATACATCCTGCGCGCCGATATCGCGGTTGTCCTGCTTGAGCAATTCCTTAGCGAACACGTTCAGCAGGATTTCGGAATCTGAATCGGTGTTGATATGCCGCCGATCTTCCCTGAACAATTCGAGCTTGAGTTCGGCGGCATTGGTGAGATTGCCGTTGTGACCAAGCGTAATACCGTAGGGCGAGTTGACGTAAAAAGGCTGCGCCTCGGCCGAGACGCAAGTGCCGGCGGTGGGGTAGCGGACGTGGCCAATGCCGATATTGCCCTTGAGGCGCTGCATATGACGAGCATGAAACACGTCTCGCACCAGACCGTTGTCCTTGCGCCGATAAAGGCGGCCTTGGTCGCAGGTGACAATACCCGCGGCGTCCTGGCCGCGGTGCTGCAAGACCGTCAAGCCGTCATATAAGGCCTGGTTGACGGGATAGCGGCCGACGATGCCGATGATTCCACACATGCCTTTCAGCTCCGATTGATTGCACTCTTATGTGAGACCTTGCCGCCAATGGAAAAGTGCTGGGCGACATCTGGCGGCAATAGATTGAGCGCCCGCGTCGCGCCTAGTTCGAAAGGCGGGATCAGCCTAGCCTGCCGCCACCATTCAGACTGCGGCGCTTCAGTGAGTCCCGCAGCCAGAAC
>JAPSGG010000142.1 GCA_031177845.1 Chromatiales bacterium | reverse complement strand
GTGCTGGCCTTGCAAAAGAGGCCGTTTTTTCCGCTTGCCTTTCCAGTGAAGTTGCCTGGGAAAGCAGTGGAAGTGGTGACTTCACCACGCGGGCTTTGGGGGTGCTACGGGCTGGAACGGATGGTTTAACGAACGAACAGTTTGTGCAACGGGTGATCGCAGCATTCGGAGTGAACGCGCGTCAGCACCCGGTGCTGGACCCGCCCCACGCAAAATCGCGCGTCTTTCTACAGCCGCTGACTGGGTATGGCGCCCGGCCGAACATTGGCTCCTCCGCTTCGGTGAACCAGGGGAGTGGGTCGGCCACTGTCTCGGGACCTCAGCTCACGAATCTCATCCGGGCGCTGCAGGACCTGACTCAACAATTACAGCAGCAAACGTAACGAGGTGTCCAAAAATTTCTCGAGATCAAACCATAAACAGTGTTGTCTTTCGAGCGACTCCGCTCTGGAAAACTATCCCGATCTAAGTGAGGAATCTTCGCAGGCCTCTGGAATCGAAAAAGTTGTACCCAGCAACACTGGCAGGCTACCCTTTCATATTAGGATAGCCGACGTGGATAGGCCACGTGGGCAGGTCACGAGTTCTGCTCGTAACTGCGGTGGTTTGCTCGTCAGCCACTTGCGCATCAGCAAGACTGATGGGCTACCGTTCAGGTGATGACGCAAGTAAGACGCTGACAGACCTTTTAGTACGCTACTAAGTTCACATGCTAGACCGTTCGAAGGCAAGGCACCCGTCGACTCACAGCGCGCTTGCGGACGACTCATGCGAAGGCCTGCGGACAGCATATGAATTAGGCGAGGGCGTAAGACGTACATCTCGGGCGCCTTACGAGCGTAAGCGCGGCGATCCGAGATACCGTCCTCTTCGAATTTATACAGCAGACCCTACGACGCCGCGCTTGGCGGGCGCGGTGGCTACCGTCAACGTTGTCTATGAGCCCCTGCGACCTGGTCCGATCGGGCGGCTATTCAAGGTAATCAATGAAGATGGAAAGCACAGGATCAGCTACCGACGCGCCGACCTGGATGACAAAAACGTTTTGATCCGCGACGGATATGATCCGTCTCCAACGGATCCCAGATTTCACCAGCAGATGGTCTATGCCGTGTGTAGCAATGTGTACTCGGCCTTCAGACGCGCGCTGGGTCGTCATGTAGGATGGGGATATGGTGCGCAGGACAGGCGAAGAAGACTTATTATCCGGCCACATGCCTTCGAGGACGATAACGCCTACTACGACGAGACTCGCGTTCAAATCGACTTCGGTTATTTCCGCGCGGGCCAGAAGGCAGTGGGTAGAACTATTCCGGATAGCTACGTCTTCACCTGTCTGTCGCACGACATCATCGCCCACGAGGTCACGCACGCGCTGCTCGATGGACTACGCGCGCAGTTCAACCATCCCAGTGGAGCCGACGTCATTGCCTTCCACGAGGCTTTCGCCGATCTGGTGGCGATCTTCCAGCACTTTAGTTACCAGGAAGCAGTACGTATTGCCCTGCAAGAAACGGGTGGCGCCATCCAAGATGCGCGCTTTCTTACCGACCTCGCACGCCAGTTCGGTGATGCCACCGGAAGAAAGGCTGCCTTACGCAGCGCTATCGACGTCAAAGACGAGCAGGCTATCCCGCTTCAATACGACGAAACCCTCGAACCACATGCTCTGGGCTCAGTTCTCGTTGCCGCGGTCTTCGAAGCATTCATCACTATCTATAAGCGCAAGACCGCGCGTTATATTCGCCTCGCGACGAATGGCTCCAGTGTGCTGCCACCCGGCCGATTGTCTCAAGAGCTGGAGGATGTTTTATCTCAAGAGGCGTCCCAACTTGCCGACCAGATGCTTTCGCTGTGCATCCGCGCGATCGACTATTGTCCGCCCGTGGATCTGAAATTTGGTGAATTCCTCAGAGCCTTGATCACCGCGGATCATGACCTTGTTCCTGAGGATACGTGGGATTATCGCGGCGCGTTCGTCGACGCTTTCCGGCGTCGCGATATTCATCCGCGCGATGTGACCGGCCTATCGGAGGATGCGCTGCTTTGGCGGCCGACCATCAAATCCCTTGCGCCGATATGCGAGCTAAGCTTCGCCAAACTAAAGTTTCGAGGCGATCCGGGTTGTGTTGCCGGCCCTAAAGAACTTAAGCGCCAAGCCTGTGCCTTAGGTAATTATGTATCTGATCCGAGATACATGGGCGAGTTCGGGCTCGTGCGGCAGGGCGATCCGCGCCTTGACGGCGATGACGTGAGCTTGCCAAGGATTGAATCCATCCGTTCTTCGCGGCGCGTTGGGCCCGACGGGCAAATCGTCTTCGATCTAGTCGCCGAAGTAACCCAGAAAAGGACGGTACATGCCTGTAACGGAAACCCGAGCTTCGACTTCCACGGTGGATCGACCATCATTCTGGATCCTCGAGGGGAAGTCCGCTATGTGATTTCCAAGTCAGTGGTCGGTGCGGGCCGGCTCGAGCGCAGGCGCAGCTTCCTGCAAAGCCCGATCGGGCAACAGTACTGGACGATCGACGACACTGGTAAACAGGTGCCTAAGCAGCAATTATTCAAGCTGCTTCATGATGTGCAGAGATGAACACCAGGCCGCGCTCGGTACTGTGGCAGGTTCAGTCCCAGTTCTGCCAGCTTCATGCGCCGCGCGGTCTTTGTTAGCACGACACACCGGACATTGATTATGCCTGCGTCCCTCGATCATATCCATGCCGGTACGCCGATGGGTGCGAACCTTATTGCTGATGGCGCCACATTTCGTGTCTGGGCGCCCCATGCACGGTCTGTGCATGCAATCGGCGACTTCAACAACCGCGAGCGCAGTAACGCCAGCTTGCTTAATCGCGACAACCACGATCATTGGCTCGGTTTTATTCCCGGTGTGCGCGACCGGCAGCGCTACATGTTCTATGTTGTGGGTGACGGCAGCGAGGGCCCCAAGCGCGACCCCTACGCACGAGAGCTGCAAACACCCTTTCCCAGCGAATGTATCATTCGGAAGACCGATTTTCCTTGGCACGAGACCGGATACGTTACGCCTCAGTTTCATAACTTCGTAATTTATCAACTCCATGTCGGCACGTTCTTCACACCGAATTTGCCAAAAAAGGGGGGCACGTTTCTCGATGGGGCTCGCAAGATTCCGCACCTCGCCGGACTCGGCATCACCACGATTCAGCTCATGCCGATCCAGGAATTTCAAACTCAATTCAGTCTCGGCTACAACGGAACCGATTACTTCTCCCCGGAAATGGATTTTGCGGTGGAGGACGCGGATCTCAAGCCGTACGTTGCGCGCGTGAACGAGTTATTAGATGCCAAGGGCCTGAAGCGTTACAACGTTGAGGATCTGCGTGGCGAGATGAATCAGCTCAAGGCGCTGATCGACCTCTGCCACATCTATGGCCTCGCGGTACTCCTGGATGTGGTTTACAACCACGCGGGCGGCGATTTTGGGGACCAGAGCATCTTCTTCTTCGACCGGCAGTCACCCGAGGGCGGCAATAGAAACTCACTCTATTTTACCGACAAAGGCCATGCCGGAGGGCTCGTGTTCGACTTTGGCAAGCCCGAAGTGCGTGATTTCCTGATCCAGAACGCGAAGTTTTTCCTCGATGAATATCGGGTCGATGGCTTCCGCTATGACCAGGTGAGTGTCATCGATCACGATGGCGCGCCACACGGCTGGAGCTTCTGCCAGGATCTCACCTCCACGCTGCGACACCATCGGCCAAATGCGCTGGATAAGGCCGAATATTGGAACGTGAATCCTTACGTCGTGAAGGTGCCGCCAGAAGGCGCCGGCTTCGATACGACGCTCACGGATGGTCTTCGCATCGCTATTCGCGACGTCATCGGCAACGCCAGCCAGCCGGATGAGCGGCCACTCGACATAACGGGTTTGGCCCGGAGCCTTTGGCCGGAAGGTTTCACTGAGCATTGGCAGTTTGTGCAGGGACCCGAGAACCACGATATTGTCTATCAAGGTCGCGAGCAGCGGATCGCACGGCTAGGCGATCCTTCAGATCCGCGCTCTTGGTTTGGCCGCAGTCGTGCGCGTGTGGCCACAGGGATCAGCCTCGCTGCGCCGGGTATTCCAATGCTGTTCATGGGCCAGGAGTTTCTGGAGGACAAACAGTGGTCCGACGATTTCGAGTTCCATAAAGATCTGTTGCTCCATTGGGCAGGCCTCGAAAAAGGCGACAAGCAGATGCTCGATCACCTGCGGTTCACGCGCGAACTGGTGGGACTGCGCTGGCGCTATCCCGGCTTGCGCGGGCAGGATTTCCGTGTTGTGCACACCCACGATCAGAATCGCGTGCTCGCCTTCCACCGCTGGGTGGAGGGCGAAGGCCACGACGTGCTCGTGGTGGTGCACCTCTCGACGTTTAATCGCTTCGACTACCGCATCGGTTTCCCGACTGGTGGTGAGTGGCGCGAAATCTTTAATAGCGATGTTTATGAAAATTGGGTAAATCCAAACATCGCAGGCAATGGCGGTCGAGTTTTTGCCGAACCGCAGCCGCTGCACGATTTTAGCTACTCCGCAGGACTTGTGCTGCCGGCAAACAGTATCCTTATTTTCGCGCGGTGAACCCTGCGCATCCATGTTCCTGCTCGCCTGCCTTGGCATTCGCGAGGTATGGGCGATCACCCGATCTGACATACACATCATGAGGCTCTAAGTTGAACGAGCGCAACAATAAGGAGTCGGTTCTGGTCGAAGGCCCAGTAATTCCAATCTTCCCATGGCAGAGCTGTCGACCAGGCGCGGCTGCATGAGAATGCCTAGCCACCGAGCTAGAGCTGCCTACTTTGCAAATAGAAGCATGTAAGCAGCGGACGCCGAGGCCCCGGCGAGGGCCACCGCAATCAGCACCGACAGAATCTTCACGGCCATCGATGAGCGATGCCATACGCCAAGAGCCCAGGTCGCCAGCTTTCTTATTCTGATCTCCGTCCAATCTAGCGCACGCGCAGCAAAAAAGGACTCCTGAGCGATCAAGCCTGCACCGATGAAGACCACCAGCAACCCAGGGCCCGGTGCAACTAGAAAGAAAAGCCCGGCCGCCATCATCAAGAGACCGCCTCCGATGAACAGTGCCTTTCGCCAAGCGCTCCGCGGAGCTTGCTGCCGCCGTTTGAAGCGTTGCTGAAAGCGCTTTCCCGGAGCGCCTTCTTCGAACTGGCGCCAGTTTTGTTTAAGCTTTTCGAGCATAGGCAAGCCGTAGATATTGCTTGACGATATCACCGCCATGACCCGGCGGCTTGAGTTCCATCGACGTATCCTATCATCGAAGCCGCAACGAACCATCTTTGAAACGGCACAAACGAACCATCTTTGAAACGGCACACGCTAATCTGGTCCATGTAAGCTTGGTACTCCTTGCATAGGCGGGAGTCTGA
>JAPSGG010000141.1 GCA_031177845.1 Chromatiales bacterium | reverse complement strand
GGATGACATACAGCTTCCGCTCGAAACGCGCGCGCGCATCGGCGCCCTCCGAGGCTTGAGGCAGGGCCGGCCCGCGGCCGATGAAGATCTGCTTGAAGACCGGTTCGACGGCCACGGCGCTCGCGCCGACGGGGCTGTCGTCGGTCGGCACATCACGCCAGGCGATAATCTCGAAGCCTTCCTCACCTGCGATCGTCTCCACCAGCTCCTGCAGCATCCGCCGTCGATTCTCTTCGCGGGGAAAGAACAGCTGCCCGACGCCATAGGAATCGAACTCGCCGAGGCTGGACAACTGCGCTTGGAAAAACGCATGGGGCTTCTGAATCAATATGCCGGCGCCATCGCCGGTCTTCTCTTCGGCCCCGCGCGCGCCGCGATGGTCGAGATTCATGAGCAGGCGGAATCCGTCCTCGATCAGCGCATGGGTTCTGCGGCCCTTGAGATCGACCAGCACACCCACTCCGCAGCTTGCGTGCGTTGCACCTGGTGTGTACAGGCCTATTTGCGCTTTGCGGCTTATGGCCACTATGGGGACAACCTGCTTCGATAGTGAATGGAATGCGGACACCGCGGTGCCGCGGCTTGGCGCCCTCAACAGACGCGCATGAAAGAGTATAGAAGGGCCCGCCCCGGGGGGGCGGGCGTCGGGCTAGTTTAGCAGAGATTCAAGCGCGCGCGAGAACGTTGGAGGATCGCTGCCCGCGCCCATCGGGGGGCGATCAGCTATCCACGGTGCCGTTGTCGCCGCCCGGACTGCCATCGGCGCCGTCATCACCGCCGTCATCGGCGCCATTATCATCCCCGTCCCCTCCGGGAGGAACTCCGTCATCCGGTGGGACACCATCGTCCGGCGGGACGCCATCATCAGGAGGCGTGCCATCATCCGGAGGAGTGCCATCATCGGGCGGCACTCCATCGTCCGGCGGGGCATTATCATCCGGCGGCACTCCATCATCCGGGGGTACGCCGCCATCGGGGGGCACGCCCCCGTTGGCGTCATCATCGTCGTCAGGGCTGCCGGTGAGTCCTTCCCGTTCTATGCGGATCGCCATGACGGCATTCTCACGCCGAAATGCGGTAACCTCGAGTTGATCTCCGACGCCAATGTCCCCCAGGCCGAACGGCCGGAGATCAAGCTCGCTATCGTCTTCAAATTGGGTGCGGACGTCGATTGATACTTCAATCTGCTGCCCTTCCTCATCCAGCACCGTCAACGTGCCCGCTTCGGTATCCACCACCAATACGAGGCCCTCGACCTCGAAGATATCTTGCGGCAGCCGGAATACGATCTCGTCGGCTATCAGTACACCGCTCGCATTGACCTCCCCGTTGACTTCCAGCTTCACGTTGAGGTCCAGATCAGCGGCACTGCCGTCCTCGAACTCGGTCTCTGCCGTCGTGGTCACGGGCTGGTTGCCCACTGTGAATTCGTTCACAGACGTAAAATCGGTGATCACACCCTCCAGTTGCAACTTGTCGCCCGGCTCGGCATCGGTGGGCTCCACGACCCGCACCACATCCGCGACCAGTACGCCGTTGACCGCGTCGTCGTCGCTTTCGACTTCCACAAAGCGGCCATTGACCAGATTGCCGTCTATCACTTGTGGCGCGGAGAAATTCACTGTCAAGTCATCGATCTCGAATGTCATATTGACGGTGTCCAGATCGGAGATGACACCCCTGACTTGGCTGAGGCTGCTGCCCGGGACAAAGACCTCCTGTTCCTTGGCGATGTGCGTGGCGGTGACACTGCCGTCGGCACTGGCGAACCCACTGACCTCTACGACATTGCCGAGCACGAGATCGGTCAGGGTGGCGAAGTTTGCAAACACAGTCGCCGGCGTGACCTCCACCACCTGCCCCAGCACCTCGATGCGATTACCGCCAGCGCTCGATACTTCGGAGACCGAACCGCGGACGACCGCGTCGTACGTGACGCGCTCGGCCACGCCCGTGCGACCATCATCACTGAAGCTGCCGAAGACTGTCACCACCTCGCCGACGCTGAACTCGGCTTCAGTGGCCGGCTGTTCTCCGCGCGTGAAGACTGCATTGCTCGTATCGAACTCCACACCATTGACGAAGATGCTGCCGAACGCGGTGATGCTGCCCGTGGATATCCCACTACCCCCGATGCCACCCCCGGCCAGCGTGCCGCCACCGCCGCAGCTGGTAGTCAACACCACACTCAGGATGGCTAGACCAATTATGGCGGGCAGCATACGCAGGCGCGCGATCATGATTGTTCCTCTTGCGAGAGATCGGTTTCGAAGTAGTAGATGCCGATGCCGGCGCGCTGCCGACCGCTACCTGCAGCGGCCGGATTCACGTCGCGGTCGCGGGTCGCCAACCATCGATCGAATTCTTCCAGCAATTCCTGCGCCCTTTTGTTGACCAAGGACTTCAATTCCGCGAGCGCCTCGACCGGCAGATTGTCATAAGCGACCTTGCGCTGGAAAAAAGGCTCCGGGACACCGCCGACGATATTATGCGTGATCGTCGTCAACAGGTCGGCCACATCGATACCCAGAATGCTAACTTTCTCGATCTCGCTGCCGCTTGGCACATAGGCCCGCACCGTCAGTCGGATACTGCCGGACTCGGTGATCTCGGCGGCGCCCACTCGCAGCAACTCGTCGCGCACGGCGCGCGCAGGTATGTCCCCGGAAAAGCGCCGGACGAGCTCTGCGAAGCTGGCATCCTGACCCTCCAGCGGCAGATCGGCCGGATTCCCATTCGCATCGGCAAACTGCGGGTCCCGGCGCCAACCCGCGATGACGCGTGCTGCCCGATTGTATTGGGCGATTGCCACAGCGTCATCAGCGGTAGGTAGACTTTGAATGCGCCGCACCTCCTTGCGCGTGAGCCCGGTCATGATGGAAACTCGGGATATTGTTTGCTTACGGCCCGGGATTCCAAACTCCCGCATCGCCACATCGACGTACACGCGCTTGGCTAGATCGCTGAACGCGCCGTATGGCATGCCTTGGCGCAGCAGGATTCTCACTAATGGATAGAGCAGGCGATCGACTGCCGCCGAGAGTGCGTTTGTGAGATTGATCGTCATATCCGTGACGACTTAACCCTGATGCGCGCGATATTCGAAGATGGCAAGGACCTTGATTGATGTTTGGGAAAATCGGCCCAAAGCATTCAACAATATTAGGAGCCAATTTCGAGTGCTGTCAATTTATTATTGCCCCCACCGGCCGGTCGCCGAGCGCATGATCAGGACATCTCCGCGCCCGCGCCACGTTGGAAATACTGTGCCATCGAGTTGGAGCGATTGATGCGCTTCGCGATCCTAGTCAACGCGGGGCCGTACACTCATCAAGCCTCCGACTCCGCCTATCGCTTCACAAGGGCCGCCCTGGAGAAGGGACACGAGGTGCTTCGCGTGTTCTTTTATCATGACGGCGTACACAATGGCAGTCGCTTGAGCGTGCCGCCGCAGGACGAGCGCGATCTGCCTAAGCTCTGGCGCGAGCTGGCCGAGCGCCATTGCTTAGATCTGGTCGTGTGCATTAGCGCCGCCCAGCGCCGCGGCCTCCTGGATGCAAGCGAGGCACAACGCCACGGAAAGGATGCCTACAATTTGTCCACGGCATTCCGCATTTCAGGTCTCGGTCAGTTGATTGAAGCCTGTATAGAGGCCGACCGGATGATCGTGTTTGGTGACTGAATCCCTTGGAATCCGAATTACAAAACGAGCCCAGGCGATCGATCAAGCGGTTTATGCTCGTGAACCGCAAGGCGCCGCACGGCACCATCTACGCGCTAGAAGCGCTGGAAGTCGCACTGGTGGCGGGCGTGTTCGATCAGGACGTGAGCGTTGTGTTCACCGACGATGGCGTTTATCAGCTCACTAGAAACCAGGATACCCAAGTCATAGGCACAAAGAATTTTTCCAGATCCTACCGAGCGCTAGAAGACTACGGCATCCGCAAGCTTTATGTGGAACAAGAATCCCTACAAGCGCGGGGCTTGGCCACCAGTGACCTGGTCGTCCTGGTGCAGGTGGTCGACGCAAAGCGGCTTGGTGAATTGATGGACCAACAGGACGTGGTACTGAGCTTTTGACGATGGCGATGCTGCACACCATCAACAAATCTCCGTTTGAGCGCAATGCGCTCGATGCCTGCCTGCGCATCGCTACGCCGGGCGGCAGCGTGCTGTTGATCGAAGACGGGGTGTACGCCGCGATACGAGGCACAACGGTGGCGGACAAGGTTTCCACAAGCATGAAGCGATTGTCGTTTTATGCGCTCGGACCGGATCTTCACGCGCGCGGCTACAGCGAAGCTCAACTGATCGATGGTGTACAAGTCGTCGACTACAGCGGCTTCGTCGACCTTGTGGTTAACCACGAGAGCGTGCAAGCGTGGCTTTGACGGCCCCATCCATGTTATGGCTTTAGAGATCAATGGCAAGCGCTATGAGACCGACCCCGAAGGTTATCTTACCGATCTCAACGCCTGGACGCCTGATCTCGCGCGAGCGATGGCAAATAACGAGGGCATAACGCTCACCGATGAACACTGGGAAGTGATACGTTTTCTTCGGGAATATTACCGGGAGTACGGTATTGCGCCGTCTGTGCGCATGCTGGTTCGTACTATCGGCGAGCGTCTGGGCCAGGATAAGGCGAAGAGCTACTATCTGTACCAGCTGTTTCCCGAAGGCCCGGCCAAGCAGGCCTGCAAGTACGCCGGCCTGCCGAAACCAACCGGCTGTGTATAGCAGGCGGTCTAGCTGACTCCGGAGGCGTCCTCGCAACGTGGGGCAGATGACTACTGCAATGGCCAAACCTGGGGAATGATAAGCAAGGCAGTGGCGCCAATGAAAAGGTTCAGCGGCAGTCCGAAGCGCAAGTAATCGACGAACTGATAGCCACCGGGACCATATACCATCAGATTGGTCTGGTAGCCGATTGGTGTGGCGAACTCTGAGGACGCCCCGACCGCAATGGCGATCGCGAACGGCATGAAGTCTAAGCCTAAGTCCTGGGTCGTAGCGAACACGATAGGAAACATCAACACGGCCGCCGCGTTGTTGGTGATGACCATGGTCAAGCATATAGTCATGACATAGGTCGCCACCAGCAGCCACCAGGGATCATTCCCTACCATTTCGATCACCGCGTTGGCGAGATGGCGATCCGCTCCACTCAGATTCAAGGCATTGGCTACGCCGATGGCGGCGGCGATCGCGAGAATGACCTGCAACTCGATGCTGCGTCGCGCGGCGCCTATGGTAAGGCAGCCTGTCACCACCATGACGAGTGCGCCGACCAGCGCGGCCACGAGGATATCCGCAATACCGAGGCTCCCGATCAAGACGACGCCGAACAACACCGCCCACGCAAGCGTGCTTCGCTCGCGGCGCGGCAGACTGGCTTCGTCGATAGGGCGAACTAACAGAAAGTCTCGGTTGTTGCGATGGCGTTCGGCAAAGGTGG
>JAPSGG010000009.1 GCA_031177845.1 Chromatiales bacterium | reverse complement strand
GGAAAGACCGCGAAGGAAGTCCTAGCCAAGGTCGCATGAGCTTGATTATCGAGAAGCGCGTAGGGGCAAACAGCTGGGTCACGATCTTCGGTCAGGTAATTGCGATCTGAAGATCTCTCCTACGTCGCGATTAGAAAAAGCAGGAGCAAAAATATGGCAAAGCCCAAAGTCATCGTTACGCGCAAGTGGCCGAAACCCGTGGAGCTGCAGCTCAAAGAGCGCTTTGATGTCAAACTGAACGAGACCGATAAGCCCATGAGCGACGCACAGCTCAAAGAGGCTTTGCAGACCGCCGATGCGGTCTGCCCCACCGTGACTGACAAGATGACCGCTGAGATCATCGGGATCGATAAGCGCCGCGCGAAGATGCTCGGCAACTTCGGCGTCGGCTTCAACAATATCGACGTAGAAGCCGCCAAGTCGCACGATGTGATCGTCACCAATACGCCCGAGGTGCTCACCGACGCCACTGCCGATCTCGCGATGACGCTGCTGCTGATGGTCGCGCGGCGCGCGGGCGAGGGCGAGCGGCATATGCGCGGCGGTCACTGGACCGGCTGGCGGCCGACGCACATGATGGGCGCGCACGTCACGGGCAAGACCCTCGGGCTGATCGGTATGGGCCGCATCGCGCGCGCGGTGGCGAAGCGCGCACATCACGGCTTCGGCATGCAGGTGATCTTTCACGATCCCTTTCCACCCGAGCCCGAGATTGCTAAGGCATTGGGCGCGGAAAGCCGTGACAGCGTCGAGGATGTCTTAAAGGAATCCGATTTCGTCTCCATCCATTGCCCCGGCGGGGCCTCGACGCACCATTTGCTCAACGCCGAGCGTCTGAGCATGATGAAGCCGCATGCGTTTCTCATCAACAGCGCTCGAGGCGATGTGGTCGATGAAAAGGCCCTCGTCGATGCATTGAAGGCGGGCGAGATCGCGGGGGCAGCACTGGACGTCTATGAGCAGGAGCCCAAGATCACCGCGGACCTGCTGAAGATGGAAAACGTCGTCATCCTGCCGCATCTCGGCAGCGCCACTCGCGAGACCCGCATCGCCATGGGCGAGCGCGTCCTCAAGAATCTGGACGCCTTCTTCGCAGGCCAAGAACCGCCCGACCGGGTGGCCTGACATCGAACTACTATGGATGGGGATAGGCCCAAGATCTCTCGCGCCCAGGCGCTAAGACGCCAAGGTTGTGAGAATACGACCGACCGATCTTGGCATTAAGCTACTTTGCGTCCTTGCGCCTTTGCGCGAGGCACGCTCGGGCAAAAAAGCATGGCGAAGCACAGCGCATCGATGAAGCGAAAAGCAGTAGGTAATATCGCCGAATACTCCGGTGCGCCGCTAGGCGTCGGTGACTCGGACTACGCTGAGCAGGTCGTCGATCTGTTAGCCGGCTTATTCGCCGATGTCATCCGCGCGCGTAACCCTGAGATCGAGCCCATCGTCAAAGGGAACAAACCGATCCCGGAAGGCAACCAAGCCCTGCTGCTGCGCACCCTGCAGGCGCACGGCATCTGGTTTCGGCTGCTCTCGATCGCCGAACAGAACCTGGCTATGCGCAACCTCCGGCGCACGGAGACCGAGCGCGGGCCGGAGCACGTCCCCGGCACCTTCGCCCATGCATTCTCCGAAGCCATCAAGGCTGGCACGCCCGTTGAAGAAATTCGGGCGCTGCTAGGTTCGGCGCAGATCCGCCCGGTGATCACGGCCCATCCTACTGAGGCCAAGCGCATCACTGTGCTCGAGATCCATCGGCGGATCTTCTTGCTGCTGCGCGAGATTGAGTTGACCCGTTGGACCCCGCGCGAGCGCAAGGCGCTGATCGATGATCTGCGCACCGAGATCGACCTACTATGGTTGACCGGCGAGATCCGACTGGAAAAACCCACCGTGCGGCAGGAGGCGGAATGGGGTCTGCACTTCTTCAACGATGCCCTGTTCGAGGGCATGGCTCATCTGCATGCGCGACTGGATGAGGTGCTGACAGAGACTTATCCACACCAAAAATTTGACGTTCCATCCATTTTTCAGTTCGGCACCTGGATCGGGGGCGATCGCGACGGCAACCCGTTTGTGACCAATGACATCACGCGTGAAATCCTGTTCCTGTACCGGCAAGCGTCCATCGCGCGATACCAGCAGGAGTTACACCGCGTGGGCCACAAGCTGAGCGTGGCACAACACGCGGTGGAGGTGCCGGAGAGCTTTCGCGAGGCGTTGAGCAAACTGCTGGCCGCCTCCGGGGCGGGCGAGCAGATCGCGGCCCGCAATCCGGGTGAGGTATTTCGGCAGTTCACGACCTGCATACTGCGCAAGCTGGATGCAACGACCGCCGCCGATAGAGACGGCACCGAAACCGCGCCCCCGAATCGGTACGCGACGGCGGACGAAATGATTGAGGATCTCCGCACTTTAGAGGTTGGACTGGCTGGGGCGCGCTGTGAAGGCATTGCACGCGACATCGTCACGCCCCTGCGGCGGCAAGTCGAAGCGTTCCGGTTTCGCACCTTCAGTATGGACCTGCGCGAGAATACCGGCAAGACGAATGCGGCGCTAGCCGACATTTACAAGCAGATCAACGGGGGGCGGGAGCCGCCCAAACCCGATTCGGAGGAGTGGAAACAGTGGCTGCTGGCAGAGCTGGTGCGCCCATTGGAAGAGCTGCCGTCCTTCGGACTTCCCGAACCCACGGAATCGACGCTAGGAATGCTGAAGCTGGTGCGAGAAACTCGGGATCGTGTCGACCGGCAGGCGTTTGGCGGCTTCGTGTTGAGCATGACCCGCACCGTCGCGGATGTCCTTGGCATTTATCTAATGGCCAAGTACGCAGGCCTATTTTCCGACCGCGATAACGTCGAGAGCTGTGAATTGATGGTGATCCCGCTGCTCGAGACCATCGAGGATCTGCGCAACGGGCCCTCCATCATGCGTGAGCTCCTCGGCGTGCCGGTGGTGAGGCGCACTCTGCTGCGCGAGCTTGGCGGCGTGCAGGAGGTGATGGTCGGCTATTCCGACTCTAATAAGGACGGTGGATTCCTGTGCTCTATCTGGGAAGTCTCCAAGGCGCAGACACGATTAAAGAAAGTCGGCGAAGAACGCGGTCTGCCGATCTCCTTCTTCCACGGCCGCGGCGGATCGGTGGGACGCGGCGGCGCACCCACCGGCCGGGCAATCGCCGCGCAGCCGCCAGGCACGATCCACGGCCGCATGCGCGTCACCGAACAGGGCGAGGTGGTATCGGGCAAATACGCGAATCGGGGCGTGGCGCAATATCAGATGGAACTACTATGCGCCAGCGTCCTGGAACACAGCCTGATGTCGGGGCGCGAGCAAGAGTTACAGACAAATCCGGATTTCGACGAAGTCATGGAGGCCCTGTCGGGTCTTTCCTTTACTGCCTACCGAAACCTGATCGAACAACCCGGCCTGGTCGACTTCTACCAGGCAGCAAGTCCGGTGGACGAGCTCGCGAGACTCAATATTGGCTCGCGACCGGCCCGACGCACCGGGGCCACGACTCTGGCAGATCTGCGCGCGATCCCTTGGGTCTTCGCGTGGAGCCAAAACCGCATGGTGATCCCCGGATGGTACGGGGTAGGCACCGCGCTGGAGCAGATCGTTGCGGTGCGCGGCGAATCGGGCGAAAACCTGTTACGGCGCATGTTCAATGAGTCGCGCCTGTTCAGGCTGATCATCGATGAAGTGGAGAAGACACTTCCACTGGTCGATCTCGACATCGCCTGCGCGTACGCCGAGCTCGTGCCGGATCGCGAACTGCGCGATCGAATCTTCAAGCTGGTGGAAGACGAGTATCACCGCACGGTCAATACGGTGCTCGCGGTCAACGGCACGGAAGAGATCTGCGCACGCTTCCCGCAATACCGCGAGCGCATCGGAAGGCGACTTTCCACCCTCAACCACGTGGGACACGAGCAGGTCACACTGATCAAGCGCTTCCGCAGCACCGATAGGAGCGATCCACGTCGGCAGGAATATCTGATCTCGTTGCTGCTTTCGATCAACTGCGTAGCCTCCGGCCTGGGGTGGACGGGATAAGTAAAATGCAGCAGGGCTGGTGTGCTGGTTCAGTAATCAAGGGTGTAACCCCGTTGTCATTCCGGCGCAAGCCGAAATCCAGAATTCCATCCCTGGTACTGGGTTCTGGCCAATCCCTGGCCAGAATGACGCTCGGGAGAGCCGCGAGTGCCTTATGAAGAAATTGCTGTTTCAACTCGACACCGACCCCATTCCCAGCGTATTCGACACCGTCGTCGCTTACGATGGCGGTGCCGACCACGTGAAGACCTACGGTGGGCTGAACCCCAATAACGTCGGGCCGCTAATCGATGGCGCAATTTTCACGCGCTCACCGAAGGAGAAGAAGTTTACTGCACTATTCATCGGCGGCAGCAACATGGAAGCCGGCCAGAATCTGCTCAAGGCCGTGCGCAAGAAATTTTTCGCCGACTTCCGGGTATCGGTCATGTTCGACAGCAACGGCAGCAACACGACTGCCGCAGCCGGCGTCGCGCTGCTTAGCACTGCCATTCCACTTGCTGGCAAACGCGCAGTCGTGCTTGCTGGCACGGGCCCGGTGGGCCAACGCGCCGCGGCGCTGCTCGCGAAGGAAGGCGCGGAGGTGACCATCACTTCACGCGATATGAAGCGCTCGCAAGCTGCGTGCAAACTGATTCGGGAGCGTTTCGACGTTGAGATCAAACCTGCCGCAGCGGCCGATGAAGCATCTCGAGCCAAGGCGTTGAAGGGCGCTCAGATTGTATTCGGCGCAGGTGCAGGTGGCGTGCAGATCTTGAACGAGGAACACTGGCGCGACAACCCCACGATCGAAGCCATGGCCGACACCAATGCGACACCGCCACTTGGGCTTGAAGGCGTGGACATGATGGACAAGATCAAGGAGCGCCACGGCAAGAAGGCTATTGGTGCGATTGGACTGGGTGCGCTGAAACTCAAGGTCCATCGTACGTGCATCGCGCAATTGTTCGACCGCAACGATCAGATCATAGACGCCGAGGAGATCTACGCAATCGCGAAAGAAATGGCCGCGGAGTAGACATTAGCGTGCGTAGTCAGTTGCCGCCAGGCCACCTGACTGACACCTTCTTTCACGCACCCTGGACCGATTCAAACAACGCGACCGTCGTGGCCGAGGGCTTGCGGTTTAGGCGGATGCCGAGCCGGCGCTTGCAGGACTCGAAGATCTGCCGGGCATCAGCGGGGTCTGTTCAGTGCCAAGTAACCATGCATGAGGCCCTGATAGGAATCCTTATGCAACTCGTCCATCGAGAGTCCCTGCCTGAATAATCCCACGGAGCTCTCATGATCTCCGTCCCGCTGATAGGCCCCAGTGAGACGCGCTACGGCCTCGCAGTAGTGCTCTTGCAAACGGTCTCGCACGGACAGAGCCAAAGGTGCCTCGCCCTCGCCCAGCAACGGCAGCAGCAAGGGGCCATGGACCTCGGCGAACTTAACAACCTGCCCGCTAATAAGAAACGCTAGCCCGGACCGAACGTAAATGCCCATCGAGTAGACGCTGATCGCAGTCGCCCGTTGCTCGCGTGAAAAGTAGTCCGCGATCATCGAGTAAGCGGCTGGCGAGAGAGCCGCTTCGCCAACCCCTACCCGATCCGCGCCACGAACAAATGCCAGTATCGCTGCGCCAGCCCGCACGCGGCGGTCATCACGCTCCAGAACACCAACCCCCGACCAGACCAGCGCGCGCCGGCTGCCGCGGTCGGCAAGGCGTCCCAGGGGAATGCCGCAGATGGTGTAGAACAGGGCAAAGGAGAACCCCATCAGGAGGCTCATCTGGGTATCGCTGATGCTTAGATCCTGGCGGATCGGCCCTACCATGAGGGTCAGGATCTGGCGATCGACGAACGAGAATACATACGCCACCGTCAGCAGGCCGACCACCAGCCACGCGTAACGCAGCGACCCACCGGCTGGCACTTGCTGATGCGAGCTCATCACATGCTCCTCAGTCCTATTTTTGCTAGTGGCAGCGTGGCTGGGGCGACCCATGGCTCATCCCTGGGTTCTTATTGGGGGTTCACCCGCACCTTACCAATAAGGCACCGGCTCCGGTAATGCCGTGCCGCAGGAATACCGGTCTTCAGCCTTGTCGACACTGAGCATCCGCGCGCAGGCTGGGTAGCGCGCCCAGGTGGCATTGATGCGCTCCGGTATCCAGACGCCGGTCCAGCCTCCGGCCGCCAGCTCCGGACCGAAGAATTTTCTCATCGCCTGTTCATGCGTGCCCCCGCGCGCCAATTGTCGTGGGTTCTCCGGCGATTCCCAGGCCGCAAAGGTCATCATACGGCGACCGACTGTCATACTCATCAGGCTGACGAATCCCTCCATCTGCAACATTTCAGTCGCGGTTTGCCGGGCAAGCTCTCTAATCCTGCTGGACTTCCTCGTCCGAACGCGCCTCGAGCTTCGTGACGCTGAAGGCGCCCGGTTTGACTGTTTTACCCGTCTGCGGCGAGGTGCTGATCCCGAATGAAAAGGGGCCGATGGATTGAGGCTGGACCACCACCTGGAGCCCCAGCTGTTCGGGCACGGTGCGCGAGTCAAAATAGCCGATCACCGAGGCGAGCTTCCCGCCGCCCAGCTCGATGATATCTACGCCCGGCAGGTCCACGGCCCGGCCTGTCGGCGGCAATGCCCGGCAGGAGCCCGTGCTGGTGCCCCACATGCGCCACTCCGCGGCGAGGGCTCCGTCAGCAGTTGCCGCCATTCTCCCGATCTCGAATCGGAGATCGGGAGAATGCCGCCCACAGTCCCCTTGCATACGCGGCGATCGCCTCGCCCTGTAGATTCTGGCCGGCGGTAGGATCGGAGTAGGTGCCGCGGCTGGTGAAACAGGCGACGAGGCCGGCGGCATCGTGGCGGTTCCAGGAGTCGAAGTAATCTTGTGCTGCCTTAGGAATATTCATGGTCGTTGTCCTCGTCAGTGTAGATGGACGGCGGCAGCCGCTTGCCTGCGGGCACGGCCGAGGCTTGGATGAAGTGAGTGCACACTCGCTTGTAGGCCTTGAAGTCCGCACTGCGCGCCACCAGCGCTGCGTTCAGGCCTCGGCGAGCGAACAGAGTGTCCGCCGTACAAGCCGGCAACGCTGGCACCGACCACGACCACATCGAATTGTTGCGTTTGCATGGCTTTTTCCGTTCTCTCCTGCTTTGCGGAGCCACTATTGGGTTCGACGAGGTCATACTATGGGCAAGAAGGTTACCGATAGGTAGCCGATTGCAATACTGAACTGCCGCTCTTGAACGCTTGAATTAAAGTCCATGAGGCAAGCTAATACCAATCGGTAACGGATCCGCACGTTAGCTAGCGCATGGCTGGTATCTGACCTTCGAATCGGTTAGAGCATAGGCATCAGGAGTCACGGCATCCCGATCCTTCCATCTATGCCATGGCGGGGAGCGGATGGGTCTGGCGCCACTGTACGGCGAGCTGCGTGTACACCGCCGGTGCCCGGCCAAACAGCTCGTCCACATCGGCATACCCATACGCCTGCGCCCGAGACGCCAGCCATTGGACCTGGGCGCGCAGGTCGCGGGCCATGAACGTGGGCAAGTGGACCGCAGCCGAGGTTGGATCTGCCTGGGCAGGGCTAACCCCACGTGCCGCGTTCGTTGAGGCTCCAAGGGTGTTCGTGTGCATGGCACTTCATCCGGGCTTTCGCACGCCGTTATTAGAAGGGTGTTTCAAAGATTGCAACCATCTCGCAATGCTGGCGGCGTCCGTGACTGGCTCGACCATACTGTCGATCAGCGGTTGGCCTGTGCCGGCCGGCTGCCGGCACAGACCCTGGCTGACCCGCCGCGTCTAGCGCGGATAGTCTGGATACTGGGATCTCCACAGCAGATGGTCGATCACGTGATTGCCCTGGGGACGAGTAGTCGCCTCGCCCACCGTCACCTCGCCAAGGGCCGCAAAGCGAGCAAACGCACTCTGCTCCGTGGGTGGCAGGTATCCATCCTCAAAGTGGCCGGCCCAGATCGGTAGGCTGCTCGGGCCGGGGCCGGTCGACGCCTGCGCGGACACCCCGTTATAGGCGTTCTGGAACTGCTCTCCCCAGAGCCCGGGGGTTTCCTGGCCGGCGCTGAGTGGGCCGCTCAGGGCCAGCAAGCCTAAGGTCACGGCCAGCGTCGATGACTTGCGGGTGGTGTTGGTGTTCATGGTCTTTCTCCTCAGTAGGGTTAAACAAGATATCGAGCAGCAGCTGCTCGATGGGGCCATACTAAGGGGACACTGGTTACCGTTAGGTCACCGATACCAAGATTGGAGCGCAGCTTCTAAGTAATTGAGTCATTGAGCGAAGTGAGAGAACCGACGGGAATCGGTAACCGCTCACACGCGGGGATGGATGCGGGCTCGGCTGCCAGGACGGCCCGCGCGTGTGGCCTTACGGATTGGCTAGCACCAGCAGCTGCCAGCGTAATGCCAACGGCGCTTGGCGCGCGCCGTCGGCCACGGGTGGGTTAGGGACGACTTTCCTGAAACCGAAGTCGGTCAAGCCGCTCGCATCCCAGAGCCGCGCTATCCCCGTCTTTCAATGGATTCAAACAAGGCCACGGTCGCGGCTGAGGGCTTGCGATTCAGGCGGATGCCGAGCCTGCGCTTACAGAACTCGAAGGCCTGCCGAGCATCCTCAGGTCTATTGAGTTCCAGGTAGCTGCGCATCACGCCCTGGTAGAAGTCCTCGCGCAGGTCGTCCATCTTCAGCCCTCGCTGGTACAAAGCTGCGGCCTCTTCATGATCGCCGGCCTTCTGGTAGGTCTCTGCGAGGCGTACAACCGCTTCGGCATAGCGGCCCTGCAGGCGGTCGCGCAGTTGCATAGCCCACGGCGCCTCGGCGTCCTGCGCAAGAAACTTGCCTTGGTACAGCTCCACGGCTTGTCGCAGCGCGCCCGGGTCGGCCCGCTTGAGCAAGCTCTCGAAGGCCCACGCGTCGACCCAGCAGTGGTTCGCATCCAGGCTGAGTTTACCGCCCTCGAGCCGAATCAGATCGCGGCCTGCGATCTTGCGTAAGCGATTGAGTGCCGTGGAGAATGCGTTCTTAGCGGCATCGGCTTCGTCGTCCGGCCATAAGGCGTCGATGATGCGATGCTCCGGCACTTCTCGACCACCCATCGCGATGATGGCTTTTAACACCTCCAGCGGCCGGCGGGGCGGCTTGCGCCCGAAGGTGACGGGTTGACCGTGCCTCACGAGCCGAAATGGTCCCAACGTGTAGACCTTCATTGCCCAAGGCCAGGCCTCTAGATGAACTGGCGGCGTGCGCTCTGCGACGCCCGGATTGGCCATCAGGAGCTTGCGGGCGTAGTCTGCGTCTACCCCATATTCCAGCGCCCGAGTCGCAAACAGACGCACCATCTCGGGGGCAAAGCCCATGTGCAGGAGCGTTTGGGCACGCATTAATTTCATAGCCTCCTCGAGCACGCGCCTGGCGTGCTCCGGGGCTTCATGTTGGCAGGCATATAGTGCCCGGCTGATCAGCCCGCTAGCCTCCGGCCAGTGGGAGCCGAGCCGACGGCTGGCCTTGAGTGCCGCATCCAGATCGTCTCTAGAGTGATCGTCTCCAGTTAAGACCTTCACCCCCGATAGGGTGGCGAGCGCCCAGGCCTGCATGAATGGGCTCCCGGCCCGCCCGGCCGCGGCTAACATCTCCTGCGCGTGATGCAGGGCCTGCTCGGCGTCCCCCCGCTCCAGTCCGACGGCAGCGCAGAGTTGATGGTAAAAGTGGGCCCCAAAGGCGCCTTGGATCGCGGGATGATTCTCGAGCCTGCTCCGCGCCTCCACGGCGCCATCGATGTCGCCCTGCGCGAGCCGGGCGAAGCCGTACCACACATATAGGACCATATCCCATGTAAAGAGTCCCAGCGCGTGGGCGTGCTCGATCTGATTTTGAAAGATAGCAGCCGCCCGCAAAGAATCCCCGACTGCATACGCGTGCACGCCGACAACGAAGTGCGCGAAGATGTCGACGAAAGGATCATCGACTGGAGTAGAAAGCTGGGCTTCCAGCTGCCGGATCCGTGCGGTCGCCTTCGGCACCTCGTCGTAGATCAACTCAGAGAATGCCGCCCACGTCTGTGCGTCCACCTGAAGACGCCGGTCGCCTGAGGTGTCGGCCAGTGCCAATGCTTTGGTAGTCCACTCCCGCCTTCTGGGATGGATAGGATTGCGCCAATGAAGCGCGCCTAGAGCGTGCAGCAGCACCTCACATTCGAATACTGCGCTCGGAAATTGAGGATAGTCTTCAAATAGAGCCTCCAGTTTGTCCATCCAGCGGTCGTACTGGCTGTAGTCGCCCCAAGTGAAGCGGATCGCGCGACACACCCCGCACCAGGCCCGATAAAGATCTTCGATCTGCTTGGTTGCCTCAAAGCCGTCGAACGCCCGTTCCATCCACAGCCGACTCTCCGGAGCTGAATCCAATATCCTGCAGGCACCCCGCCAATAGGCGAGCCACGGGTCCTGATCGAACAGCTCGTCCGGAAACTGCGCAAGCCACTGCTCTATCAGTCGGTGGCGGCCGTGATTGATCAACTCGGCGGCATGCTCGCGTAGGAGCGCTGCCATTTGCGGCCAGCGCTGCGCTTTCGCCAGCAGGTCCATCGCCGCCTCTATCTGGCCGTCCCGCGCGAGCAGGTTCGCCGCTTTCGCGTGGAGTTCGCCTAGGGCTGCCTGGTCATATGTCCGCTCCAGCTCCTTCAGCAGGTATTCACGGAACAGCGGATGGAACTCGTAGGCAACGGAGGGTTCGTCATGCCGGGTGGTAAAGCTATTTCGCCGGTGCAGACGACCTAACAGTTCACGTGCGGCCGCATAGCCAGTGAGTTCGGCTGCCAGCGCCGGTTTCATCACGGGCAACAGGGCGCTCTGCGCCAGGAAGCGGGCCTCCTGCTCGGCGATCCTCGACTGGATCTCGCCCGCGAAATAATCGAACACCGCCTCAATTCCCAAGGGTTCCAGTCGCCCGAGCTCCGCGTGGACTAGCCGAGACCATTCCGAATACAACACCAGCCCCGCGGCCCAGCCCCGATTGATCGCCAGCCAGCTCTTGAGCTCTGTGGCGTGACTCACGTCGTGACCACGCAGGCTCAGCAAGGCGAGCGCCTCATCGTCATTGAAGCCAAGCTGGATCCGGTCCAGGACCGCGAGCCGCTGGTTGGCCTGTTGGCGCATGTAAGCCGCTGGCGGCAGATGGCGACTGATGATGATCATCTGACAATCGCCCGGCAACTCGTCCACGGCGACCTGCATGACCTGGTGCAGGGAGGCATCCTCCGGCGCCTCCTGGTAGTTGTCGAACACCAGCACAGTGCGTTCCGGCAGGCCTGCGTAGAACTGGCCGAAGAAGCTGCGGGCGAAGGCCGTCAGCCCTCTGGCGTACTCGGGGCTGTAGCTGGGCAGATCTGGAGATTCGGCAGAGTCGAACCGCAGGGCCGCCAAGGTCAAATAATGAAACCAGCTAGCGATGTCCTCATCCCGCTCGTCCACCTGATACCACAGCACGGGCCGGCCGCGGCTCTCCAGGTAACTCGAGACCAGAAAGGTCTTGCCGAACCCGGGCGGTGCGGCAATCCACACAACGGCATGCTCGGTGAGCATGCCTTCGAGCACGTCGTGCAGGCGCTGGCGGGTGAGCGGCCGGGCGAGCCGCGGCTGGGTGATCTTGGCCGCGGTCCGCCGCACCGCGGTAGCTGTGGCAGACAAGGGAGCCCCCGAATTCTCAAGAATTCTCCCTTGATTTTAGCCCATAGGCGTTGCTGTGAGGCTGTGAATAATTACCGGTCCTCACCAAAAAACGGCGGTCGCATGCGGCCCTACGGATTGACTAGGCTGGAGGCAATGCTGACGGGTAGATTGCGGATGTTAGATCGCTGTCGGCATCGCGATCTTAGTTCTTAGCCTTTCTCTGACCTCTACGGCGTTAAAAACATTCTCGGCACCGCTCTGCTTGCCTTCCGTGAAGGCTATTGTCGCGGTCGCGATTAACTGGGGCGAAGGCTCCACGCCAACGGGTAAGCCCTCATATCTGAACAGCGGCATGGGCACGCCCCGAATCGCACCCGGGCCTATCCCGAATTGGGGCATCAGAAACGCAGGCTCGATATGTACGAGCTTACCCTCCGCGACCGGCACCAAGGCAAAGTAGTCGTGCCCACTTTCCAGCGTGATCTCCGCCGCACGAAACAGCAAATGGTTCCACAACATCTCCGCGGAAGTCGCCGCATTGCCTGACACCGAGATGCGGTATTCCCCGGCACCGAGCTGCTCGTCAGTGTAGCCGTAGCCGCCGTCTACTGCCGGTTGATAGGGCGTGGGCCTAAAAGTGGCACAACCTCCAGCCATCAGAGCAACAGAGAGGCAAAGATAGAAAAATCGGTATTTCATCGCGGATTTCAGTCAACATCTCTAATTGCGTTATCGATGTGACAACGCCGATTCATTAATGTCACGGCGCATCTGAAATCAAGGCTAAGCTCAGGTCATGAATCGCGTCCTTCGTTATCCCTATGGATTCCTGCCGCACCATTCCTGCACCAAGAACCTCTTCCGCGGCGAGCATCGATCGCCTAGTTCGCACCCGCCCAGTCGATAACAAACACTATGTTACACGTTTTCTCTGCCCCCCTTGGCCTCCGCCTCCTCGGTCCTATAGCGGCTATCG
>JAPSGG010000140.1 GCA_031177845.1 Chromatiales bacterium | reverse complement strand
CCCCCAGCAGGCGCAGGAAGGTCACCGCAGCGCTCCCGCCGGCCTCATGCGCCGACCGCCGAGTACTGCTTTACCCCCTCGCGCCAGAGCAGCGTGAACAGGCCATAGATCAGCACCGCCCAGAGCAGCTGCACGCCGAAGTCCCTTTCGGCCACGTGTCTCGGCGCAATCAGCGTGTAAACCGCGGGTATTACAAACAGCGTGAAGAGGGTACCCACAAGCAGGCCGCCCACGATCACCAGGCCGATATCCTGGCGGCTCTCGGCGCCGGCGCCGGTGGCCAGCGCGAGCGGCACGGCACCTAGCACCATCGCGCCGGTGGTCATCAGGATAGGACGCAGGCGCAGCACAGACGCCTCGATCACGGCCGCCATCTTGTTCCTGCCGGTCTCGCGGATCTGATCGGCGAACTCGACGATGAGGATACCATGCTTGGTGATGAGGCCGATCAAAGTCACCAGGCCGACCTGACTATAGATGTTGAGTGTCGAGCCGTCCAGCCACAGGGCCAGCAACCCGCCGGCGATCGACAGCGGCACTGTAAGCATGATGACCAAGGGGTTACGGAAACTCTCGAATTGAGCCGACAGCACCAGATAGATAAACGCCAGCGCCAGCATGAAGGTCACGTAGATGCCGCCGCTAGCCTCCACATATTCCCGCGACTGGCCTTTGTAATCGATCTGCACGGTGCCCGGCAGCACCTCGCGGGCGGCATTTTCCAGAAAGGCCAAGGCCTCGCCCAGCGAGGTGCCCTCGTTCAGGTTAGCGGTGATGGTGGCGGCGCGCAGCTGATTGAAATGGTTTAGCTGCTGCGGCGCGACCGTCTCGTGGATCTGCACCAGATTCGATAACTGCACCATCTGCCCTTCTTGGCCGCGCACGTAGATGCGGCGCAGATCGCCGGGATCATTGCGATCGACATCGGCAAGCTGAACCAATACATCATACTGCTCGCCTTCGCGTTCGAAACGGGTGACTTGGCGGCCGCCGAGCAGGGTCTCCAGCGTGCGGCCCAGGGTGTCGATGGGGACGCCGACGTCGGCGGCCTTGTCGCGGTCGACCTCCACCCTGAGCTGCGGCTGATTCAGCTTGAGGTCGGTGTCCACGTTGACGAACCCGGGGTGCTCGGCGATGCGGGCGAGCATCTTGTTGACCATGTCCTGCAGCTCGCTATAGGGCTGCGAGGTCATGACCACAAACTCGATCGGCTGCGCGCGCACGCTCTGGCCCAATGGCGGCGGGCTCACCGGGAACGCGAGTACGCCGGGCACGGCGAACATCTTAGGCTGCATGCTCGCCGCGATCTGCTGTTGGCTGCGTTGTCGCTCTTCCCAGGGCTTGAGCTTAATGAACGAGATGCCCTGCGACACCACCGGAAACCCGGTCACGACAAAGTACCGCTGAACCTCCGGAACCTGCGCATAGATCTCTTCCAGCTCGCGGGCGTATCGGTCGGTGTATTCAATGGTCGACCCTTGCGGGCTCTGGAACGAGCCAATGATCGTGCCCTGATCCTCCACCGGCGCTAGTTCGGAGTTGAGCCGACTGACGAAAAATACGCTGCTGCCCGCGATCATCAGCCCCATCAGGATGACCAGTGGCCGCGCCTTTAAGGCACCGCGCAGGGCCGCCCGATAGCCGGCAGTCAGCGCGCGCAGCCCGCGCTCGATGATGCGATAGAACCATCCATGGCTGGTATGGTGTTTCAGGAGCCGCGAGCACATCATGGGTGACAACGTCAGGGCGACGAAGCCAGAGACCAGCACTGCACCGGCGAGCGTCAGCGCGAACTCGGTGAACAGTCTTCCCGTGGTGCCGATCATGAAGCCGATCGGCGCGTAGACCGCCACCAACGTCAGCGTCATGGCGAGCACGGCAAAGCTGATCTCGCGGGCGCCCAGTAGGGCCGCCTGCCGCGGGGGTCTTCCTTCCTCCACGTGGCGGTAGATGTTCTCCAGCATGACGATCGCGTCATCGACCACCAGGCCGACGGCGAGCACCATGGCCAGCAGCGTCAAGGTATTGATGGAGAAGCCGAACAGGTACATCAGCGCGAATGACCCGATCAGCGACACCGGGATGGTCACCAGCGGGATCAGGGTCGCTCGCAGTGAGCGCAGAAACAAAAAGATGATCAACACCACCAGCACCACCGCCTCGGCGATGGTCGTGTAGACATTCTTGAGGGATTCCTCGATGAATAGTGACTTGTCATGAGCGACCTGCACCGACATGCCCTCGGGCAAGGCCTCGATGATTTCCGGCAGTACCCTGGCCACCGCGTGCGAGACCTCTAGCGGATTGGCGGTCGCCTGCTTGACGACCCCCAGCGCCACCGCGCTCTTCCCGTTGAAGCGCGCGATACGGCGTTCGTCGAGCGGACCGAGCTCCGCGCGCCCCACGTCTTGCAAGCGCACTAGATAGCTATCGACCTCGCGCAGCACCATGCTGTTGAATTGTTCGGGCGTGCGCAGATCGGTCTCCGACAGCACGGTGAACTCGCGGGTCTGGCTCTCGATACGACCTGCGGGGATCTCCACGTTCTGCTGGCGTAACGCGTTCTCGACATCCTGCACGGTCATGTTGTATGCAGCCAGGCGTTCCGGGTCCAGCCAGATGCGCATGGAGTAGAGCCGCTCCCCAAAGATGCGCACCTCCGCCACGCCGGGGAGAATCTGCAGCCGGTCTTTCACGTAACGATCGGCGTAGTCGGTGATCACTAATGGCGAATGGCGGTCGCTGGAGAACGCCAGATAGATGATCGGCTGGGCGTCGGCCTCGACCTTTTGGATGACCGGCTCGTCGATCTCGTCCGGCAGGCGATCTCGCACCCGGCCCACGCGATCGCGCACGTCCGCGGCGGCAGCCGCCGGTTCGCGGTCGAGTTCGAAGGTCACGGTGATCTGGCTTTCCTCCTGGCGGCTGATCGAGGTAATAAAGTCGATGCCCTCGATCCCCGAGAGCGACTCCTCTAAGACCTGCGTCACCTGGGTCTCGATGATCTCGGGACTCGCGCCGGGATAGGTCGTCTCGACGTTCACCACCGGCGGGTCGATATTCGGATACTCGCGCACCGTCAGCCGGTCGTACGCGACGAGCCCGATCAGCACCACGCCCAGACTCAGGACTGTGGCGAATACCGGGCGCTGGATGCAGATCTCGGAGATTCTCATCGGGCGCTTAGCCTTGGCGATCGCCGACCGGCCTGACCGCGGCGCCGTCGCTGATCTTGAGCTGGCCGGCAGTGACGACGCGATCGCCTTCGTTCAGGCCGCTGATAATCTCCACGTCGTCGCCGATGCGATCGCCGATCTGCACGCGCGTCATCACCGCCTTGCCGTCCACCACACGAAATACGAAGCGCTCATCGCCGCGCGGTACCAGCGCCTCCTCGGGCACCAGCAACGCGTCTTCGCGCAAATCGAAGATGAGATCCACCCGCGCGAACTGACCGGGCTTCAGATAGCCGTCGGGATTGGGAATACGCGCGCGCAGCAACAGGCTACGGCCATTGACATCCACGACGGGTGAGATCGCATAGACCGTGCCCTCGAATACCTGGCCCGGATAGGCGTCCAGCTTCACTTCAATGGTCTGGCCGGTGCGCACGCTGGGTAGGAATGCTTCCGGGATGCGAAAATCGACCTTGACCGGATCGGCGTCGACCAACGTGATAAGATCCTGGCCCGGCTGCACGTAGTCGCCCACGCTGATCGTGCGCAAGCCGACCGTCCCACCGAAGGGCGCCTTGATCGTTCTCTTTTCCAGCCGCGCCTGAGCAAGTGCGAGGGTGGCCTCGTGCAGCCGCTGTTGGGCGAGGGCCTCGTCGCGGGCGGACACGCTGCCCGCACTGCGCCGGAGCAGTTTCTGCGCGCGCTGATAGTTGGTGCGGCTCAATTCCAGGCTGGCCTTCGCCTGCGCCAATTCGGCCTGATAGATATCATCGTCGAGGATGATGAGCGCCTGGCCTTTCTCCACCGGCTCGCCTTCATCGAACTCGATCGCCTCCACCCGGCCTCCCAGCTCCGGGCTCATCACGACCGATTCATTGGCGACCAAGCTCCCGACCGTCTCCACGGCGTCGGTTACCGTGGCCAAACGCACGAGCGCGATCTCGACCGGAACCGAGGATTTATCGGCCGGCGTCGCCGCCTGCGCCCGTTGCGCCTGGATGGGCCGCGGCTGTGAGGACCAGAGCCGCGGCTGCGAGAACCAGACGTAGAGCCCCGCGCCCGCGCCTAGAAAGAGTAACAGGAGCAGTAAACTCTTTACAAGTTTCATCTAGCGTTGCCTATGCCTATTGAAGCGATCGCTCCGCAAACGCGCGCGTTTGGCGCATCTACGCTGACTCCGTTGTGCCGGCGCTGCGCCCTTTTGAGATCCCGTTAAGTAGAATGTCCAGAAGCATTTCGCGGTAACGTTCCGGTTCATCCACGAACGACGCGCCGGGCAGATGGCGCAGGACATGCTGCGCCTGAAACAACATCACGTTGGCCGCCAGCATGACAAAGGCCGCCAAGGCCGGATCGATATGCGGCGCGAGCTGGCCCTCCTGCTGGCCCTCGCTGAAGATGCGCGTCACCATCTCGAAGTCGTCTTTGAACGCGCGCTCGGCGAGTTCCTGACCGCGACGGGGATTGCTCTGCAAGATCTCGCGCAACACCAGCTTCGAACGTTCGGCATCCTCATACAGCAGTTTGAGGTGCTGCCGGATGTACTCGGCGATGCGCGCGGTTGCATCGCCGTGCTCACTTAGCATGTTCGTGAGCACTGCCTCAGACCTGCGGCAGGCGTCCCGCATCACCGCAAGGTACAACTTGTCCTTTGAATTGAAGTGATGAAATACGTTCGCCTTGCTTGCGCCCGCCTGCCTCGCGATATCTCTGATGGACACGGCGTCGAAACCTCTCGCAGCGAATAGGTCCCTCGCTGCAGCAAGGATCTCCTCCGCACCCGCCCTAGGTTGCGATTTTGGAAGACTCATTGAATCTTTTCATAGGACTCACTATCATGCGACCGACCGACCGATCGGTCAGTTCCCCAGTCCACGCTCGACAGCGCAGATTCGATGACTCAGGACGAGGATCTGAACCACCTCATCTGCAATAGCACGGAGCATTCAACCTGTCTGGGCTAGAGCCGGCTCAATGTCCCCCCGCTCGGCCGCGCAGCGCGCAGCACATGCCGCCCCTATGCGATCGGATCGCAAATCCGTTGAGTTACTACGCTTTTGAGTTATATCCAGACTTCGTGAAGTTCTTCCACCAGTCCCGTGGACACATGGGTATCACGCAGTCACCGAAAACCGGTTTTTGCTTCTTAGGGTAGCGAACATCCCCTCCGGCCCCCCCATTATAAAGGCGGAAAGCGCACTGCGCGGGGGTTGCGTTTAAGCCGGCGCCCCAGCCTTCTCAGGCGGCAAGGGCGGCATCAGCAAGACCGCACTCGCAGCCTCCTTCGATCCTGCTCGCG
>JAPSGG010000139.1 GCA_031177845.1 Chromatiales bacterium | reverse complement strand
AAATGCCCCCGGTGACCACAAGATTCAACAGTGCAAGCGGCAGCATGACCTTCCAACCGAAGGCCATGAACTGGTCGTAACGCGGCCTGGGGAGCGAGGCCCTGATCAGGATGAAGAACACGATGACGATCGATGTTTTGAGCAGAAACCAGATGACCGGCGGTAGCCAGGGCCCCAGCCAGCCGCCGAAGAAGAGCGTGACGATCATGGCCGAGATGAGCGTGATCGCCACGTACTCGCCGACGAAGAACATACCGAACTTCATGCCCGAATACTCGGTGTGGTAGCCGGCGACCAGTTCGCTCTCGGCCTCGGGCAGATCGAAGGGCAGGCGGTGGCTCTCGGCGATACCCGCGACCGTGAAGATCACCAGCCCCAGGAATTGCGGGATGAAATACCAGAGGTCTTGCTGAGCGGCCACAATTGCGCGCAAATCGAAGCTTCCTGCCAACATCACGACGCCCATGAGCGATAGGCCCATGAACACCTCGTAGCTCACCATCTGCGCGGCCGAGCGCAGGCCACCCATCAGCGAGTACTTGTTGTTCGACGACCAACCGGCCAGCGCAACGCTATAGACCGCCAGTGAAGTCATGGCGAGAAAGAACAGTAAACCGACGTTGAGATCGGTGACTCCCACGCCCGGCGCGATGGGAACGACGGCAAACGCGGTCAGCATCGCGATCATCACGATCATGGGCGCCAGCACGAACACGCCCTTGTCCGCCAGCGGCGGGATCCAATCCTCCTTGGTCAGGATCTTGATCATATCCGCAACGACCTGAAGGATGCCGAAGGGCCCAGCGCGGTTAGGACCGTAACGATCCTGCCACAGCCCCAGCAGTCGGCGCTCGACCCAGGTCAAAAGCGCGGCCGCGACAATGATGGCGGCCAAGATCCCGAAGGCATTCAGCAGCCCGGGGAGAATGCCGCTCATAAGAATCCCCCTCCAGCTCCACCTTGACCAAAGGGGAAGCAATCGAGGCCCACTCTTTCACAAAGAGGGGATGGGGCGGAATTTTCCATCAGGACAGGATTCATGCCGACATCGCTTTACTCACCTTTCCCAGCACCGGCAGCTCCAGGTAATCCATGCCGCGCAAACCCCACGGCAGGCCGGCCAGGCCAGGCGCCAGTGCCGCGTTCACCTTCAGCGGCAGCCGCCGCTTCTCACCGCGGACCGATATTTCTACAGAATCGCCGTTGTGCATATTCAGGCGCGAGGCATCGTCGGGATGGAGTGCCAGGTAAAGCGCGGGCGCGCGACTGGCCAGCGCCTCGCCCTCGACGCTCAGCTCCTCGCTGCCGAAGACGTGATGCAAAGGGATGATCAAGAGCTCGTTGGGCGAGGTGCTGGCGCGAGGCTCGAAAGTGGCCGGCGCGGCATCGAAGTATCGGGGACTTGCCCCAACCCGCGGCTCGATGAGGCGCACTCCGGGATTGCCGCCGTGCAGCGGGCCGGCCACCTCGTCCTGAAACTTGTTGAGCGACTCATTGGAGTTCCACCTCGGCGCCCAGAAGAACGGGATCGCTGCCGGCGGCTGTTTTCGGATTCCATGATAGCCCTCCATCGAAAACGACAGCGGTGTGTCGGGATCGACCGGAGGCTTAGGTTCGTGCACTGTGACGTTCGCCCATTGGGCGGTGCGTCCGCTGTAGCGGTGCGGTGCGCGCGGGATCTTCTGGCCCGCAATGCGAAAACCGGCGAGCGGCGCGGCATCCTCAATGCCGCGCAAGGATGGCAGGTCCTCGACGCAGGAGGCGATCGCCTCGTCGAGGCTCCGCCAACCCCAACCGGCGGCATCACTAAGCCAGCGCCAGCTCTCCCGCACGTCACCGGCAGGCTCCATGACCTGAAAGAAGCGCTGTGCGCGACCCTCGTAGCTGACCAACGTGCCGTCGGATTCGGCAAAGGTGCCGGCCGGCAATATCAGTTCGGCGCGCGCTGTTGTTTGGTTGGATAGGTGATCGATCGCAACCACGTGCTCGGCGTCATCAAGGGCCGCGTCCACTTGGGCCCGGGCGGCGCGCCGGTAGAGATCGTTCTCGAGTACGATGACGGTGTCCGCGGTTCCCTTTGACAGCGCATTAAAGGCTTCCTCGAGCCTGCCGCCGCCCATCAGTGCCAGACCTAAGCTGTTGCACTCGGGCAGCGCAAGGCACAAATCGGCCGCGCGTTCTTCGCCGCACAAGGCCCACGCAACGTTGGCCGCTGCCTGTATTACCGCGTCGCTGCGGCATCCGAGACCTGAGACGACCAGTGGCCGTTTGGCGGTCTTGAGTGCGCGAGCAATCTCGTGCACTTGATCTTGTAAATCAACGGAAAGATCACTGACCGCGGGTACATTAACGTTGAGGTCGTGCGCCACGGCGAATCCCAGCCGCGCGATATCATCCGGTGCAGCGCGCAAGGTCTTGCTTGCCGCATCGTCCAAGCGAGTCATATCGGGTGTGATGATGAACATCGGGCTCTGCGCGTCCTGCACGGCGTCGCGTATGCTGTTGTCCTGCCAGCGCGGGATACCCTGCACCTCTGCCAGGTCCAACGCCTTGTGACGTATGGCCTGGCGCAGGTTTAAGCTGAGGCGCGGAGCCGTGTTGGCGACATCTTCACCCAGCACCAGCACGGCATCGGCCTGCTCGGCATCGTTCGGAGAAGCTGGTCGCGCCGGACCGCGGCGGTAAATCTCCAGTACCAGGCCGACCAGCCGCTGCTCGCGCTCGGACATGCCGTTGTAGAAACGCTCCGGACCGACTAGCTTGCGCAGGGCGAAGTTGGCCTCGATCGACGCCCGCGGAGAGCCGATGCCAATCACGCGCCGCGGGTTTACGACCAGATTGCGCAGGTGATCCAGCGCCTGTTCACTGTCAATGGACTCGAAACGGCTTTCACGCGATCGCTGCAGCAATGGTTTGCGAATACGCTTGTTGCTATTGACGAAGTCATAGCCGAAGCGCCCGCGGTCGCAGATGAAGTAACCATTGACCGCGCCGTTGTAGCGATTGACGATGCGTCGCAGCTCGCCGTAGCGCTCGTTGGGGCTAGTATTGCAGCCGACGGCGCAGTGCACGCACACGGAGGGCGCGGCGGCCAAGTCCCATTTGCGCGTGTAATCCTCGCCCAGCGTCTTATCGGTGAACACCCCGGTGGGACAGACCTCGGCCAGATTGCCGCTGAACTCGTTCTCCAGCACGCCATCCTCGCTGCGGCCGAAGTAGACCGTATTGTGGATGCCCAGCGCCTGCAGGTCGTGTCCGCCGGCGTAATCCCCGTAGAAGCGCACGCAGCGATAACAGGTGATGCAGCGGTTCATCTCGTGGTTGATGAACGGCCCCAGGTACTGGTTGCGGAAGGTGCGCTTTTTAAATCGATACCGCCGATACGTATGGCCCGTCATCAGGGTCATGTCTTGCAGGTGACACTCGCCTCCCTCCTCGCATACCGGGCAGTCATGTGGGTGATTGATCATCAGCCATTCGATGATGCTCTTGCGAAAGGCTGCGGCTTCCGGATCTTCGATGGATATTCGCGTGCCCTCCGAGGCGGGTACCATGCAGGCCATCACGATGCGGCCCTGTTTATCGCTTTCATCCTTGTACTGCTTGACCGCGCACTGGCGGCAGGATCCTACCGAACCCATCGCCGGATGCCAGCAGAAGTAGGGCAGGTCGAACCCCAGCGACAGACACTGGTGAAGCAGGTTCTGGCGCTCGTCGACCTGGTACGGCTGGTTGTCGATGTAGATGGTGGCCATGAGTTTTCTAATGCGGGTTCTTGCACCCGCGGGCGAGGTACTTTTGCGAAGTCCCTCCATGGATTTCGTCCTTCGGGCCCGCCTGCGGCGCCTCAAAATCGCTCCCGGCGAATTGGCCTTTACTTGTCCAGAAAAAAGTATCCAGAAGAAAAGACACCCGACTGGTGCGTGTTTCCTGCGCTTCGCACGTGGATCTCGGCGATTGCCCGACAGCACGTCTGTGTGCTGGCAGGCACCGCACGCAACGGATGCGCATCCCTTCGGGCGCTCGGCTCCATGCTTGCGATGCTCGGCGCACCAAACGGGGGTAATGGCGACGACGTCTTGCGCCAACTCTCATGATCAGTGATGGTATGGGCATCGCCGCTTGGTGATATGTCGCTCGAAATCCTCGCGAAAATACTTCAGCGCGCTTTGCAGCGGCGCCATCGCGCCGGGCGCGTGCGCGCAGAACGTCTTGCCCATTCCTAAGAACCGCGTGTGCATGTCCAGCATCTCCAGGTCACCCGGCGCGCCCTGACCATCCTCCAATGCCTTCAACACGCGTTCGGTCCAGGGAAGGCCGTCGCGGCACGGCGTGCACCAGCCGCAGGATTCCTGCGCGAAGAACTTTTCCAGGTTGTGGCACATCCCGACCGGACAGCTACGATCGTCCAGGATGACCATGGTGCCGGTGCCCATGCGGCTGCCTGCCTTTGCGATCGAGTCGAAGTCCATCGGTGTGTCCAGATGCTCTTCGACCAGGAAATCGGTGGATGCGCCGCCTGGCAGTAACCCGCGGAACTTGTATCCCTCACGCATGCCGCCGGCGTGTTCTTCCAGGATCTCTCGGATTGTGGTACCCATGGGCAGCTCCCAGGCGCCGGGTCTTTTCACCCGTCCGCTCACACCGTAGATCTTGGTGCCGCCGTCTTGGCTCCGGCTGATCGACTTGAACCACTCGGCGCCGCGATTGACGATGTGCGGCACACAGCACAGGGTCTCGACGTTGTTCACTACCGTGGGTTTTCCCCACAGCCCGGCGGCCTGTGGATAGGGCGGCTTCGCGCGCGGCACGGCCCGCTTGCCCTCCAGCGCACTGATTAGCGCAGTCTCTTCGCCGCAGATGTAACGTCCGGCGCTGGTATGCAGGTGTAGGGTCAGGTTGTACCCGGACCCGAGAATGTTCCGTCCGAGATAGCCCTTGTCCTGTGCCTCGGCGATGGCGCTCCTGAGCCGTCTGGCTGGGTTGACGTATTCGCCGCGCAGGAAGATATAGGCAATATCCGCGCCTATTGCGTAGCTGCTCACGATGATGCTTTCCACCATCTGGTGCGGATCGCCAGCCAAGAGCAGTCTGTCCTTGAAGGTGCCGGGTTCCATCTCATCGGCATTCACGATCAGATACTTGCGGCTCGGCGCGTCGTCGCCCATAGGCACGAAACTCCACTTCATGCCGGTCGGAAAGCCGGCGCCGCCGCGCCCACGCAGATTGGAGTCCTTCACCATCTGCTGCACCTCGGCAGGCGTCAGCTCCTTAAGCGCCCTGCGCACGGCCTGATAACCGCCCGCGCGCTCGTATTCATCGAGGTTGAACGGCTCCTCATTCGCGCGGATATTCTTGGTCAGCGGTTTTTCCATCAGGAAATCCCCCGTGGCCCTCCTTTACTAAAGAGGGGAATTCGCATCTCTAGCGACATCTCCCTTTGGCAAAGGAGGATAGTAGGGGACTTTGGTCTTCTCACTT
>JAPSGG010000138.1:4706-5493 GCA_031177845.1 Chromatiales bacterium | reverse complement strand
AACCCTTCCGCCCGGCCATGCCCATGCTCGCGCAGTCTGCCGAGGACGTCGGCGAGGCGCTTGCGGCGCTCGGCGAGGCGGCATTCGAGTACAAGCTGGACGGGGCGCGCGTGCAGGTGCATAAAGCTCGCGCCGAGGTGCGCGTGTACTCGCGGCGACTGCGCGAGGTCACGGCTGTGGTGCCCGAGATCGTCGAGCGCGTGCGCGCGCTGCCGGCGCGTGAGCTGATCGTCGACGGCGAAGCCATCGCCCTGGATCCAAGCGGCCGGCCTCATCCTTTTCAGATCACGATGCGGCGCTTTGGCCGGCGCGAAGATCGCAGCGACATGCGTACCGAGCTGCCGTTATCGGTGTTTTTCTTCGATGTGCTCTATACCGATGGCGCCGCGCTCGTCGATCAGCCTGCCGCCACCCGCTTCGCCGTACTTGGCGAGATGATTCCGCAAGAACTCGCCATCCCGAGGCTAATCACAGGCAAGCGCGCGGTGGCGGCGACCTTTTTCGACCAGGCGCGGAATGCCGGCCATGAGGGGCTGATGGCAAAATCGCTGACCGCAGCTTACGAGGCAGGGCGACGCGGCGCGGCTTGGCTAAAGGTCAAGCTCGCGCGCACGCTGGATCTAGTGATTCTGGCCGCCGAGTGGGGCAATGGCCGCCGACAGGGGTGGCTGTCCAATCTGCATCTCGGCGCACGTGACGAGGCGCACGGCGGTTTCATCATGCTGGGCAAGACGTTCAAGGGCTTGACCGACGAGATGCTCCAGTGGCAAACGGCCCGGTTGCTGGA
>JAPSGG010000138.1:0-4696 GCA_031177845.1 Chromatiales bacterium | reverse complement strand
TCTCGAAATGGCGCGCGAAGACCACATCGTGCACGTGCGGCCCGAGTTGGTGGTGGAGATTGCGTTTAACGACCTGCAGGCAAGCCCCCAATACCCCGGTGGACTGGCGCTGCGCTTTGCCCGCGTCAAGGGGTACCGTCCCGACAAAAGGCCGCAGGAGGCCGATACGATCGATATGGTGCGGGAGATCTACCGTCGCGCTATGGGCGAGCAATCTATGCCGGACTGAATGCCCAGCGTGTTGCGTGGGGGACAAGCCAAGCCCGAAATCGCACGCCTCAACCCCACAACCACGCCGCACCGCGCACGCCGCTTGAGTCCCCGTAGCGCGGCGGCACCAGTCTCGTATCGACTCTATCCGAGAACACGTAGTGGCCCCATAAAGGGGGCACGTTGTCGTACAGGCGCTTGAGATTAGACATGCCGCCACCCATCACGATGACATCGGGGTCCAGTATATTGATCACATGCGCGAGGCCGCGGGCTAGGCGATCCTCGTAGCGACTCAAGCTCGCCTCGGCCTGCGAGTCATCTTCCCCGGCGCGAATCACGATCTCATGCGTCTTCGCGGACTCGCCCGTCACACGCTGGTGATCCTGCGCGAGCCCCGGTCCGGACAAGAATGTCTCGATACAACCTCGCTTTCCACAGTAGCACCTGGGACCGGGCCTTTCATCATCACGTGGCCAAGGCAGCGGATTATGACCCCATTCGCCGGCGATCGCGTTAGGACCAGTCAACACATGGCCCCGCACGGCGATGCCCGCGCCCACGCCGGTGCCGATGATGACACCGAATACCACTTCCGCGCCTGCCGCCGCGCCGTCGGTAGCTTCGGACAACGTGAAACAGTTCGCGTCATTGGCGATACACACGGCGCGCCCAAGCTCGGCTTCCAGATTATTTTTGAAAGCTTTTCCATTGAGGCACACGGAGTTGGAGTTTTTCAGCAATCCGCTGGCGGGCGAGATGGCGCCGGGCGTGCAGATACCCACGGCGCCCTCCTGACCAAGCTCGTCCTCAACGGCTTTCACCAGCATTGAGATCGCACGCAGGATGCCGTCATAGCCGCCCTGCGGCGTGTCGACCCGTCGCCGCAGCAGCTCATGGCCGTCCTGCGCGAGCGCGATGACTTCAATCTTCGTGCCGCCCAGATCGATGCCGATTCTCATGTGAGTTACCCGTCGGCTCGACTATTGAAAAGTCTGATTAAGTCGTCATTCCGAGGGGTGGCGCGATGAGGAATCCGCCGCAGGCATCCAAGATCCCTCGGCTCGCTCGGGACGGCAGAGCCGGATTTCTCGCATTCGCTCGAGGACATGCTTAGCAATCGCTTAGGTCTCAGTGCGGGCCGATCGCCACATGACCTCGCCCTGACCGCTCGCGCGTGCAATGACCCGGCACAGGACGAACAGCAGATCGGATAGGCGATTGAGATAGATGCGCGCCGGCATGTTCACGGTCTCGACGCGCGCCAGTGCAATCACGCGCCGCTCGGCGCGACGGCAGACTGCGCGCGCCAGATGACAGCTCGCGCTGGCCGCACCGCCGCCCGGTAGGATGAATTCTTTGAGGGGCGGCAGATCGGCATTGAACCTTTCCAGTACTTGTTCCAGGCGCTCAATGTCGTCAGAAGTGATCAATGCTTGATCGCGCATGCTCAGCTCACCCCCTAAATTGAACAGATCATGCTGCACCTGTGTCAGGCATTCGCGCACCTCACCAGGCACGTTGTGCGCCAGCACAAGGCTTATCACGCTGTTCAACTCATCGACGTCGCCGATCGCATCGATGCGCGCGGAGTCCTTATCCACACGCTCGCCGCCGGTCAGACCGGTTTGCCCAGCATCGCCAGTACGGGTATAGATCTTAGTCAGGCGCTTGCCCACATGTGCCTCAGAACACTTGCATCGGTCTTTAAAGGAAGGTCAGACCGTGTCGTTTCGAGCCCTTCACTACTTTCAGGGCAAACTCCGCGAGAAGTCCTGCGCATTGCAGAAGCAAGGTCCCTCGTCACTCAGCTCCTCGAGATGATAACCGTACCAGATTTCTGGCACCTCAGGCCGTCGTCATCATTGAGCTGCGAGTCGTCACCGATTGCTATGCTCTAGCTACCGTACTCGGTCACTTGATTGCAAGCAACCGATCCCGTAGATTCGCACGCTGCCTAATCATTTTTTGCTTCTGGTGTCCCACACGCCGCCTGGCGTACGGGGTTAAACGGGAAGCCGGTGCGTTTCCGTAGAACGGAAACAAAACCGGCGCTGCCCCCGCAACGGTAGGTGAGTCAAAGATCAGCAGGTAGCCACTGTGCGTTCGCACGGGAAGGCGCTGATCCCGGGATCTCCCGCTCACGAGCCCGTAGACCGGCCAGAAGCAAACACTCACGGCATTGCGGCGGGCAGTGCAGCGGGCGTCTTTCTCTGAGCCACCGCCATCATCCTCCGCAAGCCGCTTTGACGTGCGCGGGTGTGCGCACCGGAGGAATGAAATCATGTGTCAGCGCATCGATGCGTGGATCGCGCTGGTGTTCTTGACCCCCGCCTTTGGGTCCGCGCAAGCTCAAGAAACTATCTTAAAGCCCATCGTCGTCACCGCCAGCCGCGAGGCCGAGCCCGCGGACGAGGCCCTGGCCGCTGTCACGGTCATCACCCGCGAGGACATCGAAGCCCAGCAACCTCAAAGCGTGCTAGACCTGCTGCGGGGCCACGCCGGCATCGATGTATCGCGCAACGGCGGCCTGGGATCAGTGTCCAGCGTGTTCATGCGCGGCGCCGAATCCGATCAGGTCCTGGTACTGATCGATGGCGTGCGCGCCGGCGCGGCCACCACCGGCACCTTTTCCTTTCAACACCTGAATCCCGCGCAGATCGAACGCATCGAGATCGTGCGTGGCCCGCGCTCCACGCTGTACGGTTCCGACGCCATCGGCGGCGTAATCCAGATCTTCACCCGCAAGTTGGACGGACCTGCGGCGGCCGTGGAGGCTGGTTCCTACGACACCTATCGCGCCGAAGCCGGTTACGGCGGCGGTGAGCGGGTACTCTACTCGGTCAATGGGGCGTACGTGCATTCGGGCGGATTTTCGGCGCAGAATCCCGACGGGCATAGCTTCGATCCCGACGACGACGGCTACAACGAAGCCAGCGCCACCGCCAACCTGGACGCCGTGCTATCAGAAAGCGCAAGCCTCAGTCTCAATGGCTGGCACAGCAACGGCGAGATTGAATTTGACCAAGGCGAGATCGACACCCTCAACGATACCGTCGCGCTCAATCTGGCTCTAGCTACCCTGCCGGCTTGGCAGCAAGCATTCAGCGCCGGCTACGCGCGCGACGACCAGAAGACCGAATCTGCTGACTTTCCTTCGGAGGCAACGACCGACCGCGTGACGTTCAATTGGCAGAACGACATCCGCTTGAGCGCCGCGCACCAGCTCACGCTTGGCGCGGATTACTATCAGGACGACGGCGCCTTCATCAGCGATTTCTCTACTTACGATGAGGACGTGAACGATCTCGGCATGTACGCGAACCTGCGCTCGGCACTGGGTCGCAACGACCTTCAACTTGGCCTGCGCTTCGATGAGCACAGCGAATTCGGTGGACATGTCACTGGCCAGATCGCCTACGGTCGCGAGTTCACCGACAGTCTACACCTGTACACCGCTTTCGGCACCGCATTCAAGGCACCGACCCTGAACGAGCTGTTCTTCCCCGGCTTCGGCAATCCCAATCTCGATCCGGAACGCTCGCGCAGCACGGAACTAGGCTTCAAGTATGGAGGCGGCGCTGCCGGCCCGAGCGTACGCGCCAGCCTGTTCTACATCGAGATCGATGACCTGATCGAGACCGTATTCGTCGGACCCGGCCCCTTCGATTTCCAGGCACGCAATGTGGAAGAGGCGACCACCAAAGGGCTGGAGCTGGTGCTCGATCAGAGCTTCGGCGCACGGTGGCATGCGAGCGCCAATCTCACTTGGCAGGACGCACATAACGATACGGACGATACAGAACTCGTTCGTCGGCCTGATCAGAAACTCACCTTCGGAATCACGCGCCGCTTCGCGTGCGGCGGCACTTTCTACGCCGAGCTGCTGCTGAACAGCGAGCGAACCGACGTCGGCGACGTGGAACTGCCCGGCTACGGCCTCGTAAACCTGAGCCTGCAATACCCGTTGCTCAAAAATGTCTTCGCCGAGGCCCGCGTGGAGAACCTGCTCGACAAGGATTACGAGCTGGCGGCCGGCTTCAACACGCCCGGCCGAGCGGGGTACGTCGGGCTGCGCTACTCGCCAGTTGGACAGTAAGCTCACAGACCTTGGTGATTCTGCGCCGCTGCATGCGGTGCTGAGATGGCAGGCTTTACAGATCGTGTTCACCGAAGTTACCCACTATCGAACGGAGAATACACGTATGCACCAGATTCGCTTTGTTATGCTCGTGGGAATGATCCTCATCGCCGCCGCGTTCCGGCTGATCCCGCATCCGCCGAACTTTGTGCCCATTGGGGCGATGGCCCTGTTCGGCGGCGCCTGCTTCGCCACTAAGCGGATGGCCTTTCTCGTGCCTTTGGCCGCGATGTTTGTGAGTGATCTGGCGATTGGGTTGTTGAGCGGCGACTTGCCACTTGGCTTCCACCCGGCCACCCCCGTAGTCTACGGCAACTTCGCGCTGATCGTGTGCCTCGGCTTTTG
>JAPSGG010000137.1 GCA_031177845.1 Chromatiales bacterium | reverse complement strand
CCAGTCCGTCGTAAGCTGTCAGGTCACCGTCGTCGGTCAGATAGATCTTGTGCACCGCGCTGCCGTGCCGATCGAAGAATTGCAGGCTGCGGCGTGGACCGGAGAGGGTCATTTCACGCACGGCGAAGCCGTGATACCAATGGGCGAGCGATAGCTGCAGATTGATTCCATCGCCTTCGACCGCGCACAGCTGGCCCATGATGCAAACATTGGAATAAGTCCCCTGCTGCTCATGCACCGCGTGCTCATTGCGCGTCAAGGCCATAACACGTCCGAGTAGTGCCAAGCGTTGAATCAGTTCGCGCCAGTGATTGGTTAGTCGCACCACGGTGTCCCCACAACCAGTTGCCACCAATTGCGCCTCACTCGCCTCGAGTTGCCGGGCGGCATCCCTGATGCGAATCTGAGGATGATTGCTATGAAGAAGGGCCCATCGCTGCCTTAGGCAGTTGTCTGAATGAACGCTGGCGGCTGCGTGGCTCATGCTGTACTCCCAAAGGTTGCGTCTGAAGTGAAAAAGAGCAACCTGGCTGGCTTACCGGGACAGGAGGTCTCACCGGCACTGCTGGCTGGGGAGCAAGGAGGAGTTGCGCGTTACTACTTTGTCAAAATCAGCTTTCCGTTACGTGTGATCCGCAGAATGTAGTCCTCCCCTCCATGGCTTATCGTTACCTTGCGGTGTTGCCCGACGAGCTGGCGGACATCGACGCGACCGCGCGGGGCAGCGATATGGTCCGACTGCGTTTGCCCCTTCGGCCTCGTCGCAGATGTGCGAGAGTCTTGCATAAGGTATCCTCCACATTTGTTAATAGTAATGATAATAGTTCGTATTTATTTTGCAAGCCGCCTGGAGAATTTTCCGTGTCGCCATGTGACAGGCCTTCGGAAGGTGCCTGCAGATTAATCGAGATCCTGGAGCACAATGCGTGCGTGTCCATGACAGGCGCTTGACCACTCCTTTGCCTGGCGCCCGCTCAGGGGTCCGCCAGTTCAACGCGTCGCCCGATCGATGCCTGCCTCGGCCACCCTCGCCAGCGCTTGGATCTGTTCAGGCGTTATCACGTAAGGCGGCATGAAGTAGATTACGTTGCCGAGCGGCCTTAATAGAAATCCTTTGCCCAGCGCATACTGGTACACGGCAAGGCCGCGGCGTTCCTGCCAAGGATAAGGAGCTTTGGCTTTCTTGTCTCTGATCATCTCTGCGGCCACGATCATGCCGGTCTGCCGCACCTCACCCACATGCGGATGGTCCGCCAAGGGCCTGCTCTCATCGCCCATGACTTTAGCGAGGGCCCGATTGCGCTCGATGATTCCGCCCTCTTCGAAGATTTGCAGGGTCGCAAGCGCGGCCGCGCAGGCCAGTGGATTGCCCGTGTACGAGTGCGAATGCAGGAATGTGCGCAAGTTTGAATAATCATCGTAAAAGCCTGCATAGACTGCCTCTGTGGTCAATACGACGGATAGCGGCAGGTAGCCGCCGGTCAAGCCCTTGGACAAGCACATAAAATCAGGGCTGATACCACCTTGCTCACACGCGAACAAGGTGCCCGTGCGGCCGAACCCCACCGCGATTTCGTCGGCGATCAGGTGTACATGGTGGCGATCACATGCCTCGCGCAGCATTGCGAGGTATACCGGATCATACATGCGCATGCCGCCGGCGCATTGCACCAGTGGCTCGATGATGACCGCGCACACTTCATGGCTGTGTCTCTCTAAGGCCGTCTCCATGTGGGCAAACATGCGCCGGGTATAGGATTCCCAGTCCTCCCCGTCTTCGCGCTGGGAACACTCCGGGCTCGGCACGGTAATAGTCTCCCAAAGCAGTGGTCGATAGGTTTCTCGGTATAAGGCGAGATCGCTGACCGACATTGCCCCCAATGTTTCGCCGTGGTAGCTATTGGACAGATTGATGAAGCGCGTCTTCTCCGGCCGGCCGGAATTGCGCCAGTAGTGAAAGCTCATCTTCAGCGCAACCTCCACCGCCGAGGAACCGTTGTCGGCATAGAAGCAGTGCTTGAGCCTGGGCGGCGCAACTGCAATCAGGCGTTCGGATAATTCAATCACTGGCTCGTGCGTGAATCCGGCCAGAATAACGTGCTCAAGCCTGTCCGCCTGCCGTTTGATCGCCGCGTTGATGCGTGGGTTGACATGCCCGAACAAGTTGACCCACCAAGAACTGATCGCGTCCAGGTAGCGGTTGCCATCATAGTCCTCAAGCCACACGCCTTCTCCGCATCGAATGGGGATCATTGGCAGGTGCTCGTGGTCCTTCATCTGCGTGCAGGGGTGCCAGACCGTCGCTAGATCGCGCCGACTAAGCGCGTGGTTATTCATATTGAGTCTCCACTACCACTCCCATGAAGGTGCCGCAGGTAACCGGCTTCGCCTTTGGGCTCACAGCATATCCAAAACAACTGCGCACGACCTAACCGGTAACCGGGATTTGCTCACTGCTCGAACTGCGTCTCGAACGGCCAATGTAGCTGACCACGAGAGCGCATCATGTGGCATTGAATTACCGATAGAAATGGCAAGAGAAAGTCTCGGGAATCGTACGCGTATGACAAGCTCGAGAGAGGTGGCTGAAATTTTCGTTAACTTACGGCGATAAACCAGTAAGGTCTTTAAGCAGGGTCATGGCCGGATTCCACGCAGCGCGGGGCGCAGCGCATTGGCCTGAACCCAGCTCGGATTCTCTGACACTTGTCTTCGAGATTCATTGACGTAATCTCCGGTGCACAGATGCCATTGAATCGCAGGCGCCGATATGCACCCCGAATTTCCACTGGCGGATGATATTGTTCATCTAAATCATGCCGGCGTGGCGCCGTGGCCCCGCCGCACCATCGAAACCATTACCCGGTTTGCACAGGAAAACATGCGCTATGGCACGCGCTACTACGCACGCTGGCTGGAGACCGAGGCACACTTGCGCGAGCAGTTGCGCTGGCTGATCAATGCGCCCTCTGCCGAAGACATCGCCTTGCTCAAGAACACCTCCGAGGGACTCTCGATGGTGGCCTACGGCATCGACTGGCGGCAAGGAGACAACGTCGTGACCGCCCGGCAGGAGTTTCCGTCCAACCGCATCGTATGGGAGTCCTTGCGCGACCGGTTCGGGATCGAAGTCCGGCTAGCCGATCTGTCCGCAGGCGACACACCTGAGGATTCTCTCCTGGCCTGTATGGACGAGCACACGCGTCTGTTATCGATCAGCTCCGTACAGTATGCCAGCGGGGTGCGCATGGACTTATTCAGGATCGGGGAGGCCTGCCGTGCATGCGACGCACTTTTCTGCGTGGACGCTATCCAGAGCCTGGGCGCGGTACCGTTCGACGTTCAGGCCTGCGGCGCGGATTTCGTGGTAGCCGATGGGCACAAATGGATGCTCGGGCCAGAGGGAGTAGCCCTGTTCTACTGCAAGGCAGGGCGGCGTGACGGATTGCGCCTTAGTCAGTTCGGCTGGCACATGGTGCAGCACCACAATAATTACGATCGCATGGACTGGGCCCCGGCAGATAGCGCGCGACGTTTCGAGTGCGGGAGCCAAAACAACATGGGCATCCATGCGTTGAGCGCCAGTCTGGATCTAATCCGCGAAACCGGCATCGACGTCATCTATACTGAGGTTTCGAATAGGGTCGCCTACGTCCAAGATTGCGTTGCGGCACTTGGACTTGCAGCCGTTACGCCCCGAGCTTCGGGTCGGCGCGCCGGTATCGTGACCTTCCGCCATCCACATCGGGACAGCCGCGAGCTCTACAAGTCCCTACAAACTGCCGGTGTGCTGTGCGCGCAACGCGGCAGTGGCATCCGCTTTTCGCCGCACTTCTACACGCCCTGGGAGGGCCTTGACCGCGCACTCCGGGTGCTCGCACGAACTCCAAGTTGATGTTGCAATGCACCGCGCCGGAAGTCTCGTGCTGCCGCCGGGAATTTTCCATTCGAGATGTGACCTAAAGTCAAAGAAGCTCGACGGCACGCATTGGTATCATGCTGGCGGGGTAAATGGAGAAGCTGATGTTCGAGCGACTGCACAAAAAGCTCTGGGATGCCGTCACGGATTGGCTTAACTCGGAATCCGGAACAACTAGTTCGTATCTGTCGAATTACGACCGCCTCCGCCTGGAAATCCGGCCGGCCGATGTGGTGCTGGTGGAAGGCCGTGGGAGAGTTAGCAATATCATCAAGAATATTACCCTCAGTTCCTGGACACACGCGGCGCTCTACATCGGTCGGCTGCACGACATCGAAGACCTCGATCTGCGCGATTATGTTCAATACCATTTTGCCGGCGAACCGGCAGAGCCGCTGATCATCGAGGCGCTGCTAGGCGAAGGCACGGTGGTCACGCCCCTCAGCAGATATAGGAACTTTCACCTGCGAATTTGCCGACCCAAGGGTCTATCCCGTACCGACGCAGATCGGGTCATTCGGCACTGCATCGGCTGCTTAGGACTCGACTACGATCTGCGCCATTTGCTGGATCTGGCCCGCTTCCTCTTCCCCTATGGACTGCTCCCGCGGCGCTGGCGCTCCAGCCTGTTCGAACACAACTCCGGGGTTCCCACCCGCACAGTGTGCTCGACAATGATCGCCGAAGCCTTTCACAGCGTGAAATTTCCAATTCTGCCGCTCTTGGTGGACGACATGAATGCGAGTGCGCCGGCGAGCTTGCAAGAGCGCAATCGTAGGCTATTCACCCCCCGCGATTTCGATTACTCTCCGTACTTCGAGATCATCAAGTATCCGATGTTCGACTTTGATGAATTGGCGGTTTATCGACAGTTACCGTGGAGCGCGGACGATGTGATTGCCGATTCGCCCGGAAAGGTAGCTCATCATGCCGGCACGCCGGGCACTGAAGCTGCCGATCGGGCGGCCGATGCCAAAGCATCGACCGATACATGGGTCTAACCAGCCGATTCATTGGCCGCCGCACGCTTGGGCCGCTAGTGAGGGATAGATTGGTAAGCTGAGCGGCCCTTGCAGATTATGTAGTTCCGTCTTGCCAGCCAGTTCGCAATCGAGAATTCAGGGCCCGGTCTTTATCGTCGACGGCAGCCGCTCGCCCTTTCTGAGGGCCCGTCATCAACCGGGACCATGCAAGGCCGCGGAACTGGCCGTGCAAGCGGCCCGCCCACTTCTTCTGCGCCAGCCGTTCGAACCCGAGGCTTTTGACGAGGTGATCCTCGGTTGCGTTGCGCCGGCACCGGATGAGACCAACATTGGCCGTGTAGTCGCACTGCGTTTGGGATGCGGCGACCGAGTGCCCGCCTGGACGGTACAGCGTAACTGCGGCTCCGGTCTGCAGGCGATCGACTCGGCGTATCGCGATATTTTGAGCGGCCGTGCGGACCTGGCCCTGGCCGGCGGCGTGGAAGTCATGAGCCGAGCGCCGCTGCTATGGAGCGAGGCACTGGTTGAATGGTTAGCGGGCTGGCGGGCGACTGGTGGCTGGCGGCGATTCAAGACGCTCGGCCGCCTGCGGCCGGAGGACTTGGCGCCGGTAATC
>JAPSGG010000136.1 GCA_031177845.1 Chromatiales bacterium | reverse complement strand
AGCGCACGCAGGTCCTTGACCTGCGGCCGGCCATTCAGTCCGATCACGTTGAGGTTAACGCGATACGTGCGCTCCAGTTCGGTCGTCGCGAACAGATGCGACATGAGTTCTTCCACGTCTACGCGGTTGCTGCGCGGCACGATCACCAGCCGCGTGGGGTGCTCATGGTCGGACTCATCGCGTAGGTCCTCGACCATCGGCAGCTTCTTCGCCTGCATTTGGCTTGCGATCTGCTCCAGCACCCGAGCGCCGGAGACCTGATAGGGGAGCGCGGTGATGACAATGTCGCCGTCATCCGTCGTGTATCGCGCGCGCATGCGCACGGCGCCGGTACCGGTGCGGTAGATCTGCAGGATTTCCTCGCGGCCGGTGATAATCTCCGCCTCAGTGGGATAGTCCGGCCCCTTAATATGCTCGCACAGCTCTTCGACCGTGGCCTTGGGCGATTCCAACAGGCGCACGCAGGCCGAGACGACCTCTTTCAGATTATGTGGCGGGATGTCAGTGGACATGCCCACCGCGATGCCGCTCGCACCGTTCAGCAATACGTTTGGCAGGCGCGCCGGCAACACCGAAGGCTCCTCCAGCGAACCGTCGAAGTTGGGAATCCAGTCGACAGTGCCCTGCTCCAGTTCTTGCAACAGGCATCTGGCGTACGGCGTCAGCCGCGACTCGGTATAGCGCATGGCGGCGAAGGACTTGGGGTCATCCGGTGAACCCCAGTTGCCATGCCCATCAACGAGGGGGTAGCGGTAAGCAAACGGCTGAGCCATCAGCACCATTGCTTCGTAGCAGGCGGCGTCGCCGTGCGGATGGAATTTGCCGATCACGTCGCCCACGGTGCGCGCCGACTTCTTGGGCTTAGCGGTGGCCGAAAGCCCCAGTTCCGACATCGCATAGACGATGCGCCGCTGCACGGGCTTGAGGCCGTCACCGATAGTCGGCAGCGCGCGGTCCAGAATGACATACATGGAGTAATCCAGGTACGCCTTCTCAGTGAATGCTTTGAGCGGCAGTCGTTCGCTGCCCTCGTAGTCGAATTTGTAATTGGTGCTCATCTATGATCCGTTAGCCGTCTTCCCGAACCGCAGCGATTGCCTGTGTTCAAACAGGCCGATAAGGTACATGATGACGATTGAGAGCGATTTCAAGACATGTTTCTATTCGATCAAATCGCCGAGCGGCGCATCATGGAGGCCATGGAGCGCGGCGAGTTCGACGACCTGGAAGGCAGCGGCAAGCCGCTGCAATTGGACGATGACCGCCACGTCCCGCCGGAATTGCGCGCTGCTTATCGTCTGTTGAAGAACGCTGGTTTCGTACCGCCTGAGGTCGAGCTGCGACGGGAGATTTCTCGAATAGAGGACCTCATTGCTGGCACTCAGGACATGGCCGAGCGCACGAAGGCCGCACAGCGGCTGAGCTATCTCACGATGCAGCTCAACCTCGCCCGCCGCGAAAAGGTTGACCTGCGGGTGCAGGAAACGTACTACCAAAAGCTGCATGCACGGCTGAGCCGCGGCGACAGCCGGTAGACTGCGGCTTCTTGCCCCGATGCACGACTCTAGTTCGGGCCTACGGACTGTAAAAGGCGTAATCCATATACACCACCTAGGCGACAATCTGGTAATCCAAGTGCTACACGCTACCGCGCACCCTGGTAATAATCGTGTCGAGGCGCCCAGAGCCGGCTTGGTAACTGCGGCTGGTGGTCAAGCCATTGCCGAAGGTCTCCTGGATGACTTGGCCGGTGGAATTGGTCGCATCGGCCTGCCAGTAGACGGTGTCGGATCTACCAGCCAAACAATAATTGATGTTCAGACCACGAGAAAGATATGCTTTCGTTACATTCGTATGAGGGCGTCCGATGACGAAGCTCGACCGAATTACCACGGATCATACCATCATGTCAGGACAACCTTGCATTCGTGTCATGGGCCTGACCGTCCGCCAAGTCATAGACGCCCTCGCCGTGTATCTAAACTGAGATGATCTGTGCCACGAGTATCCTGAGCTAGAGCCTGAAGATATTTGTCAGGCATTAGCGTTCGCTACGCACAGCCTAGATAATCAGATTATCAATCTGGACGTGGCTTGATCCGCCTCCTGCTGCTATCAAGGTCTGCCCCGATCCGTTGTCATAGCCGGCATCGGAAAAAGGCACGAATAAGTCCTGGCAGCTATCCGAGTTGAAATTGATGATCTGTGCATATTGCCAATTCGTGGCAGGGTGAGACGTCGTGTGCAAACCGCCAAAGCGTCCGCGTCGGTCAACCGAATGGCCCACTCGCCAGCAGCGTCGGCCACCGCATTCTGCAATCCGTCGCCATTGACATCAGCCAGATACAGATGGTGCCGAGTGATACGGGTGTCCATGCGCGTGAAGTCGGTACCGGCCGACCTAAGCAATTGCCAGGAACTGCTGTCGACCAACCGCATCGAGTCGGCATGGCCGTCGCCCTCATAATCGAAGACGCGGCCATCGGCTCATACGTCGTCGGCAGCGATTTGTTTGCGTGTGAAGTCCGATCCGCCGGTATTGAAGTAAACCACCAAGGCGTTGCCCTCACCGATTATCAGATCAGTGAGCCCGTCACCATTGATGTCGCCGGCTCTGATGCCTCTGAAGGAGTAAGTGGTATTGTACTTGATGTTGGTCGTGATCCGTGCAAATCCGGCGCCAGTCGACTGTAGCACCGTCACGCCGACCGATGGACACAAAACACCAATATTCGGCACGCATGTCGTTAGCAGAATAGCCAAGTCCTGACGGCCGTCGCCGTCGTAGTCAAATACCGCTGAACCCCTCACCTTTCATGAGAACGGAACCCATGCATCCTCTTCCCAGAGGTGAGGGCGCGACCCGGAAATCGCTCCTTCGATCTCGGCAGAGGAGATCAGGTAACCTGAGGCTGAGGCGCGGTTGCCATGCGTGTTGCGGTGTAATCCCGGCCCAGGATCAGATACATAGCCGGCACGACGTAGAGCGTGAACAAGGTGCCAATGGTCATGCCGCTGGCGATGACGAAACCCATCGAGAAACGCGAGGCGGCGCCGGGGCCTGTCGCGATCAACAGCGGCACCATCGCGAGTACCAGCGAGGCGGTGGTCATCAACACCGGCCGCAGGCGAATGCTTGCAGCTTCCTCGATCGCCTGCTGCTTGCTCCTGCCCTGCTGTTGCAGCCTATTGGCGAATTCCACGATCAGAATCCCGTGCTTGGAGATCACGCCGATCAGCGTCACTAGCCCCACTTGGGTATAGATGTTCAGGCTCACGCCCGGAAAGTGGGTGATCTGCATACCATTCAGGATGCCGACCACGTTGAGCGCCAACAGCGCGCCGCTGATGGACATGGGCACGGTCACGAGCATGATGATGGGATCACGGAACGACTCGAACTGCGCCGAGAGCACCAAATAGATCACGATCAGCGCAAAGAAGAAGGTCCGCAGCAGCGCCGCGCCCTCGGTCTTGAACTGGCGCGCCTGCCCCGCGTAATCCACCGAATAGCCCGTCGGCAGGCTGTCCGCTGCAGCCTTTTCCAGCACGCCCAAGCCCTCGCCCAGCGACACGCCAGGCCTCGGTAAGCCGGAGATGGTGACGCTATTGAGCTGCTGAAAGCGCTTGAGCTGCTGCGGCTGCACGGACTCGGTGAGTGAAACCAGCGTGGAGAGCGGCACCAGCTCGCCCGTACCAGTGCGGGTATAGTACTGCTTGAGCTGACTGGCATTGAGACGGTCCGTGCGCTGCACTTGGGGGATCACCTCGTAGGAGCGGTTCTCCAGCGAAAAGCGGTTGGCGTAGGCGCCGGAGAGCATGGCCGCGAGATCCGCACCCAGTGTTTGCATGTCGATGCCCAGCAGCGCCGCCTTATCGCGATCGATCACCACCTCCGTACGCGGCTTGTTGATCTTGAGATCGCTGTTTAAAAAGATAAACTTCCGGCTTTCCTGCGCGACCTTCATTATCTGACCGGCCACCTCGTTGAGACTTTCCACCGGCGCCGTGCTGCCGATGACGAACTCCACCGGAAAGCCGGCGCCGCCGCCCGTGGGCAGGGCCGGCGGGATGAAGGCGGCGACCTGCAATCCTGCGATGTGACTGATGCGCGGGTTGACCACCTCGTTGAGCACCTGTTGGCTGGAGCGACTGCGCTGCGTCCATGGCTTGAGCACGAAGCCGGCGATCGCCGTGTTGGTGGCCACCGCCGAACCACCGGCACCCACGCCGTTTAGCAAGAAGAAGTTCTCGTTCTCCGGCAGGTCCTCAGCAATTGCGCTCAATTCCTTGGTGTAGCGCTCCACATACTCAATGGTCGTGTAAGGGTCACTCTCGGAGAAAGTGATAATGAAGCCCTGATCCTCCTCGGGGGCCAGTTCCGATGGCGTGGACATGAATAGAAAATAACAGGAGACGAGCACGATGGCGCCGAAGACCAGAATGCCCCAGCGATCACCCATGGTTCGATGCAGGCTGCGCTGATAAGAGTGCCGGAGTTTTTCGAATTGCCGGTCCAGCCATGCCGCCAGCCTGTCGCTGCGCGTAAGCTTCTGGTTCGGCTCATGGCCCTTCAGGAGCTTGGCACACATCATCGGCGAGAGCGTGAGCGCGATGACACCGGACAGCAGCACCGCGCCGGCCAGCGTGAATGCAAATTCCACGAACAGCGTGCCGGTCAGGCCGCCGATGAATCCGATGGGTAAGTAGACTGCGACCAGCGTGGTGGTCATCGCCACCACCGGCCAAGCCAGCTCGCGCGCGCCCTTGAGGGCAGCGTCCATCGGCTTCATGCCCTCCTCAATGTGGCGGTGGATGTTCTCTAACACGATGATCGCATCGTCCACCACGATGCCGATGGCCAGCACCATCGCCAGCAGTGTCAGGAGATTGATGGTAAAGCCCATCAAGAGCATTAGGAAAAGCGCGCCAACCAATGAAAGCGGCACCGTCACCGCCGGGATGATCACGCTGCGCACGGAGCCGAGAAACAGAAAGATCACCACCACCACGATGAGCACGGCCTCAGCCAGCGTCTTCACCACCTCGTCGATGGCGTCCTGGATATAGCGCGTGCTGTCGTAGGGAATGGAGGCCGATAACCCCTCCGGCAACTGCGGGATGATCTCGTGATCCCATACTTGCCGCACGCGCTCGATCACATCCAGAGAATTCGCATCCGGCGCCACCTCAATCCCCATAAAGGTCGCGGATTCGCCGTTAAAGCTGACGCTGGTCTGATAGGTTTCGGAGCCGAGCTCGACCTGGGCGATATCGGCCAGGCGCACGATTGCTCCATTTTCCGAGCGGACTACCAGGTTCCGGAACTCCTCGGGTGTTTGCAAATCAGTGCGCGCGGTCAGGTCCACTGCCACCATGGAACCCTTGGTGGAGCCTACCGCCGAGAGCACGTTGTTGGCGCGCAATGCCGCATACACGTCGCTGGCGGTAATGCCCATCGCCGTCATGCGGTCTGGCTTGAGCCAGACGCGCATGGCGAAGGTGCGCGCGCGCATCT
>JAPSGG010000135.1 GCA_031177845.1 Chromatiales bacterium | reverse complement strand
GGCCTTGTCAGCGCCGTCGCGCACCACGTCGCTGGCTGCCCGATCGCCGAGTACGAGCCCCAGGGCGTCGATCAGGATGGACTTCCCGGCCCCGGTCTCGCCGGTGAGCACGCTCATGCCCGGCCCGAATTCCAGCTCTAGTTCGTTGATGATCGCGAAATCGCGGATGTGGATGCGCGTTAACAAGAGGCGGGGCTCGGGACTCGGGACTCCTGATTCGAAAAAACTTGATTAACACACGCTCGACTATAGAAAGTCCCGATACATGGGAGCGCAATGATAAAATTGGAGAGCAGCATTCGTCGCGGCATGCTCATTAACCAACCGGTACTCGGATTGATGATGAAAAATCAGCGGCTGAGCGTGAATCAAGCGTATTTGGCGTGTACAAGCTTGCACTATTCATATCACAACCTAATATCACAACCTACGTTCATGCCCGAGTCCTGTTTTTCACCCCCATCTAAGCTTTGCGCGCAGGATCTGGAAATAGTCATAATCCTCCGGCTGAACCAGGCGCAGCGTCGGGACCTTGCGCTCGATTATGACCCGGTCATCCGGGATCAGATCGACATCGGCCTGCCCATCGAATGACACCCGCGCCGGGGTGGTGTTCTCTCGGCACAGCACCACCTCGATGCGGCTCGCTGCGTCCACCACGATCGGACGATTGGTGAGCGTATGCGGACAGATTGGCACGAGCACGATCGCCTGGAGGCTAGGGTAAAGTATGGGTCCACCGCCTGACAGGGCATAAGCCGTGGAGCCGGTGGGTGTGGACACGATTAGACCGTCGGCGCGCAGCGTATTGACGTAGCGACCATCGATGTAGATCTCGAGTTCGATCATCCGCACGGAGCCACTCACGTGCGCGACGACTTCGTTGCAGGCGTCGCTGTCGGCGATGGTTTTATTCGCGCGCACCACGCCCGCATGCAATAAATAGCGGTGTTCCTCTATATAGCGGCCTATCAGGATCTTGTCGAGTTTCTCGATCATATCATCGGGTGAAATATCCGCGAGGAAACCCAGGCGCCCGCGATTGATTGCCAGCAGCGGCACGTCGTGGTCGATCAGCGAACGCGCCGCGTGCAGCAGGGTTCCATCACCGCCCACCACAATGACTAGATCGCAGCGTCTCGCGATCTCCTGCCGACATACACCGGCCGAGCCCGTATGCTGTAACAGGATACCGGCGCTCTGATCGACCAGTACCTCTTTGTTGCGCGCGTGGAGGTAGTCCAACAACGTGCGCACAGTGTCGGCGAGGAGGATATCGCTCGGTTTGGTTATCAGACCGATAGTGCGGAAGTATGTCATGTGTCGTTCCGTGGCCGTAAAGGTATCATGCGTCGACATCAGGGCCAAACGGCCACTTTCTTGACAGAAAGAGGGCCGGTTGTGATGATGCGTTAACACAAGGAACCCTGGAGGGGCAAGGAGTTTCCCTCTTATTAACTGAATATCCCGGGCTGTTCCGATCAAGGGGCGGTTCGTAATAGACCGCGAGATGTCCTCTGGAGCCGTCTTAAATGAGCGCGCCCAGCACCTGCTCAAAGTGCTGGTTGAAACTTATATCGGCGAGGGTAAACCAGTAGGCTCGCAGACGCTGGCGCGCGCCGCCGCAGTTGATCTGAGCCCAGCTACGATTCGCAACGTGATGGCCGATCTCGAAGACATGGGCTTGATCTATTCGCCGCATGCCTCCGCGGGCCGTATTCCGACGGTGAAGGGCTATCGGCTGTTTATCGACACCATGCTCAAGGTCAAGCCGCTGAACGAGGCGGTCATCGACCAACTCAAAGAGCGCCTGCATCGCGATTTGTCCCCGCAGAGCCTGATAGAGGCGGCCTCCGATATGTTGTCGGGCATCACTAAACTCGCGGGCGTTGTGACCTTGCCGCGTCAGGCCCAAGCCGCGCTGCGTCAGATCGAGTTTTTGGGGCTTTCTGAGAATCGAGTGCTGGCGATCATGGTTATGAACCAGCAGGAGGTGCAGAACCGGATCATTCATCTTGATCGCACATACTTGGATTCGGAACTGAGCCAAGCCGCCAACTACCTAAACGAAAAGTTCGCCGGCTGCGACCTGGCCGCCGTGCGGCGTGAATTGCTTCAGGAACTCGATGCCGTGCGCAAGGACATGAACCGCATGATGCGCTCGGCCATTGAGCTGGGCGAGAAGGCCTTCGCCACGGATGAACACGCAAAAGATGATTTCGTGGTAGTCGGGCAGATCAATTTGATGGGTTACGAGCAACTATCGAACGTCGATAAGCTGCGACAGTTATTCAATGCCTTCAGCGCGAAACGGGACATCCTGCACCTGCTGGACCGATGCCTCTGCGCCCAGGGCGTGCAGATCTTCATTGGTCAGGAGTCCGGGTATCAGGTGCTTGACGAGTGTAGCGTCGTGTCGGCGCCTTACTCCGTGCAGGGCGACGTGATCGGCGTGCTGGGTGTGATCGGCCCTACGCGCATGCAGTATGACCGCGTAATCCCGATCGTCGATATCACCGCCAAACTGCTCGGTGCGGCCTTGAATACCCATAAACGCAGCCTTATGTAGATCAGTGTCAGTGAGCGTCCGGGCCGCGGGCCTGGCGCAGTCTTTAAAGTTTTAACCCCGGAGTGAGTAATGGCCAATAAGGAGCAATCCGAACGCGTTATAGATTCGCCGGCCAGCGAACCCAGCGCAGCAAACGGGCAGGATTTAACCGAGAGCGAAGTCGCCGCGGGGCCGCCTGATGAGGGCGTAGACTTCGAGGCGTTACAGGCCGAACTTGAAGAGGCCCGCGCTAAGGCCGATGACTACTGGAACAAGCTGCTGCGCACGCAGGCCGAGCTGGAGAATCTGCGTAAGCGAAGCGCGCGTGAGCTGGAGCAGGCCCACAAATACGCGATAGAGCGGTTTGCGACCGAGTTGCTGGCGGTGAAGGACAGCTTGGAGATGGGCGTGGATGCGGCCAGCGGGAATGCTGACGCCGGAAAACTGCGCGAGGGCATGGAGTTGACCCTGAAGATCCTGACCCAGGTGATGGAGAAATTCAACATTGAGGAGATCGATCCGAAAGGCGCGCCATTCGATCCCGCGCGTCATCAGGCGATGACAACGCAGGAGAACCGGGAGCTACCGCCCAACACGGTATTGACGGTCATGCAGAAGGGCTATGCGCTCAACGAGCGCCTGTTGCGTCCGGCCATGGTGATCGTAACTAAGGCGACTGAAGAAGGCGCTAGGGGCTAGGATTCAGCGATCAGTGTCGTCTCCATTGGCAGGCCCGCTAGGTAATTTGATCCCTGATTCCTTATCGGACATCTTGAATCGGGCGATCACGCCCTCATGTAACAGCGAAATACAGATTTCTTGGAGAGAGCTATGGGAAAGATTATCGGAATAGACCTCGGTACGACCAATTCTTGCGTGGCCGTGATGGAGGGCAAGACTGCCAAGGTCATTGAAAACAGTGAGGGAGATCGCACAACGCCTTCTGTCGTTGCCTTTACTGAAGACGGCGAGGTGCTGGTCGGCCAAAGCGCCAAGCGCCAAGCGGTGACCAATCCGGCCAATACCTTGCACGCAATAAAACGACTGATCGGGCGGCGCTATCAGGAATCCGAGGTGCAGAAGGATATCAAGATGGTGCCTTACAAGATCGTCAAGGCGGACAACGGTGACGCATGGGTGGAAGTGCGCGGCAAGAAGATGGCGCCGCCTGAGATCTCCGCACGCGTGCTGCAAAAGATGAAGAAGACGGCCGAGGATTATCTCGGGGAAAAGGTGACCGAGGCCGTGATCACGGTGCCGGCCTACTTCAATGATTCCCAGCGTCAGGCGACTAAGGATGCGGGCAAGATCGCGGGGCTGGATGTCAAGCGCATTATCAATGAGCCGACCGCCGCGGCGCTGGCGTATGGCCTGGATAAGAAGCGCGGCGACCGTAAAGTCGCGGTGTACGACCTGGGTGGTGGCACATTCGATATCTCGATCATCGAGATCGCAGAGGTCGACGGCGAGCATCAGTTCGAGGTGCTGTCGACCAATGGCGATACCTTCCTGGGCGGCGAAGACTTCGACCGCCGGCTGATTGACTATCTAGCTGACGAGTTCAGGAAAGACCAGGGCATCGATCTTCACAAGGATCCGCTGGCGGTGCAGCGCTTAAAGGACGCCGCTGAGAAGGCCAAGATCGAGCTGTCTTCCAGCCAGCAGACCGAGGTGAATCTGCCGTATATTACCGCAGATGCCAGCGGTCCTAAGCACCTCAACATCAAGGTGACCCGTGCCAAGCTCGAGGCGTTAGTAGAGGACCTCATTCAGCGCACTATCGAGCCGTGCAGAATCGCGCTGAAGGACGCTGAACTTTCGGCCAAGGACATCGACGATGTGATCTTGGTCGGCGGTCAGACGCGTATGCCCAAGGTGCAGCAGGTCGTCAAGGATATCTTCGGCAAGGAGCCGCGCAAGGACGTCAACCCGGACGAGGCCGTAGCCATTGGCGCTGCCATCCAGGCGGGCGTGTTGGGCGGCGAGGTCAAGGATGTGCTACTGCTGGATGTGACACCGCTATCCCTGGGTATCGAGACCCTGGGTGGGGTAATGACCAAGCTCATCGAGAAGAATACAACCATCCCGACCAATGCTCAGCAGGTGTTCTCCACTGCCGACGATAACCAGACTGCGGTGACCGTGCACGTGCTGCAGGGCGAACGCGAGATGGCCAGCGCCAACAAATCGCTGGGTCGTTTCGACCTGACCGGCATCCCGCCGGCCCCACGCGGCGTGCCGCAGATCGAGGTGACGTTTGACATAGACGCCAACGGCATTCTGAACGTCTCCGCCAAGGACAAGGCGACGGGGAAACAGCAGTCAATTGTCATTAAGGCCTCAAGCGGTCTGTCGGAGGACGAGATCGAGCGCATGGTCAAGGATGCCGAGGCGCACGCTGAGGAAGATCGCAAGTTCCATCAGACGGTCGCAGCGCGCAATCAAGCCGACAACCTGATCCACGCCACCGAAAAGTCGCTCAAGGAGCTGGGCGATAAGGTGGAAAGAGACGAGCGCAGTCGCATTGAGCGCGCCATCGCCGAGCTGCGTGAGGCTATGAAGGGCGACGATAAGGATGAGATAGAAGCCAAGACCAGCGTCTTAAGCGAGACCGCCGGCAAGCTCGCCGAGCGTGTCTACGCCCAGAAGCAGGAAGCTGGAGGTGGTCAGCAGCAAACGGGCAATAGTCGTGGCGCCGAGCGTGGCGAGGCCACCAGCGATGATGTGGTTGATGCCGAGTTCGAGGAGGTGGACGACAATAAAAAATAACGCGACACGGGCTTCCGACCTGAGAGCTTCCGCGGATGGAATCGGGAGGAGAAGCCTGCGAGATTCGCAAGACTGACAGGCAGCGTTTCCCTTAGGACCGCTGCCTCTTTTTCGGTTTTGCTAGGTATGGTAGAGCAGTTGTCCAAAACCATTGCACCTGCCGGTGACGAGCCGTCCGCGCGTACATTCGAGTCCCCAGTCTCGAGCC
>JAPSGG010000388.1 GCA_031177845.1 Chromatiales bacterium | reverse complement strand
CGTAAGAAGCAGAATCTGGTGCGGCCTATTTGCGAATCGGTGCAGAAACTGAACGCGCACGGCATGGAGGTGGTGGCCGGGCTCGGGCGTCTCAATGCCACAGAACACCGTATCGAAGCCGGCCTCGCGCATCTGCTCAAGGATATCGTCGGACTGCGCGATATTGAGCGTGGCCTCGCAAGCAAAGCGCAACGGGTATTCGCGGGCGCGCTGCCACTCGACAAGATAAGGCAACAGTTCGCGCGCGGCTTTGCGGTTGCCGATGAAGTTGTCATCGACGAAGTACACTGCCCCGCGTGCCCCAGCCGCGACGATGGCGTCGAGCTCGCGGCTGATTTGCTCGGGTGTTTTCACGCGCGGCCTGCGGCCATAGAGCTCCGGGATATCACAAAACTCACATTGGTATGGACAACCGCTGGAGAACTGAATACTGCCTAAGAAGTAGCGACGCAGGTCGATCAGGTCGTAGGCCGGGATCGGGAATTTCTCAAGCGGCAGCCGCTGCGCCGTCGTGAAGCGTCTCTGCGCAGAGGGTCTGCTGACGTCCTTGTCCAGTGACTCGATCAGGGCGTCGGTTGCATCGCCCAACTCGCCCACGTGCAGTATGTCCACGTCCGGGTAGTACTCAGCGCAGCCGGAGACCGATGGTCCACCCAGCACCGTGAGCTTTCCGTGCAGGTGGGCGGCGTCGTTCAACGCGTTGATGCGTGTACGCTGCGCATGCATACCGCTTATGAACACAGCGTCCGCCCATCGGTAATCGGCCTCGGACGGCGGCCCCATGTTTTCGTCGATGAAACGTACCTGCCATTCCAAAGGCAGATACGCGGCGATCACGAGCAAACCCTGCGGGGGCATGAATGCGCGCACGCGGGGCAGCAATGGATAGGCGTGCTGGAAGGTGCCGAAAGAGGGCGCGTAGCGCGGAAACACACAGAGAATCCGGCGCTGCCGCTTAGGCCGGTAGCGAGTGCGGCGCTGCGGTGCGGCGGTCAGGGCACGGATCATCGCTGGCTCCTTCGCCGTTTACGACTACGAGGATCGACCGGCTTCACTACTCCGGCGCCACCTTGACGTGACCTTCGGATCAAGGCGAGTGTACGTCGAGCGCACCAGATTATCCTTTCTTAAACCCTTTTTGCGTGCTGGGTCAACAGGGCACGCCAATGGTAGCGATACGCGAGTACCGCAAACACCGGCGCGCCAATAGAGGCCGCAGCCAGCAAGAACTCCATCCAATTTAACACTGCCGCCAGAGGGACTACGACCATGGCATCGTCGGGATCAAAGCCGCTGCTGATTCGGATCTCGGCCGCGCGCTGACCACGCTGCGCTTCCACCTGGATGACAAGCCAGAGAATCAAACCCACCGCGGCACCCGCGATAATTCCCATGAGGATGGCCGCCCAGCCAAACACGCCGGTTCGCAGACCGATGCCCATGCCGACGAAAACCAGGGCGTTACAGAGCGCGTCGGTGACCAGATCGTACTTGTGGCCCCAAGCACTCATCTTTCCGCTGGCGCGCGCCAGCTCACCGTCTGCGCGATCCAAAAACATCGACAGCAGAAAAAACGCCGCAGCGTAATACTGTAAGGTTAGATCACCTATGGCAAACAATCCTGCCGAGATCAAGCCGGTGATCAGGCGCGCGGTGGTGATGTGATTGGGCGTAATCGATGTGTCGATCAGGGGGCGGACCGCAGACCGCACGCTGCGGTGCAGCCAGGTGTTATGGCTCATGGTTACTTGGCCTTCAGAATGGCGCGGAAAGCATCGATCAGTCGATCGATGTCGCTGCTGCTGATCGCGCCCATCACAGCAATTCGAAATATCTTCGGCGCAAGTCCGCCCTGCCCTGCATAGATGATGAAACCGCGGGCCTTGAGCGCATCGTGCAGCGCCGAATACCCCATACCGTTCGGCAGGTGATAGGCGCTAAGTACGACCGAACTCTCCTCCTCCGCCAGCAGCGGCGCGATTCCCAGCCTCAAAAGACCGCCCCTGACCTTCCGAGAAAATCGTTGATATTGTTCCCGCCGTGGCTGCCAGCCGCCCTGTTCTCCCAATTCGATCAGCGCCTGGTTCAGCGCATACAAGACCTGCACCGGCTGGGTAAACGGCGTGCTGCGCCGATCCTGTTCTCGACAGTGGGTCGCGACGTCGAGATACAAGGTGCGTGGTATCGCGGCGGATAGCTGGTCGCGGCGCACGATCACGAACGACACGCCGGG
>JAPSGG010000387.1 GCA_031177845.1 Chromatiales bacterium | reverse complement strand
GCCCTGGGATGTTGGACTTGCGCGTTGTCTATTTCACCCCTTGTAAGAATTACAAGCGAAACCTACCGCGGGTCGCGTGACGGCACAAGCGAGGCCTGCTTGTGCGCTTGGATCGATCAAGTTGTTGCCCATACCCCCTGGAGGCGGATGGGTTTGAGCGAATTTCAGGCGCTTACTTTATGTGCGCAAGGATTCCGTCCAACTCATCGAGGCTGGTGTAGTGGATCACGAGCCGACCCTTGCCTTTCCTGCCGTGCCGGATCTCCACCCGCGCGCCCAAGGTGTCTCCCAGCGATCGTTCCAGATGACTCACATCGGGGTCCCTGGGCGCGGGCAGCGGTCTCGACTGGTTCTCCAGCAGCGCCTTCACGTAGCGCTCGGTCTCGCGCACCGACAAGATTCTCGCAGCCACGTGATGGGCGGCCCGTATCTGCTGATCGCCCCTGAGGCTCAACAGCGCCCGCCCGTGTCCCATCTCGAGTTTGCCCTCGTCCAGCAACTGCATCACCGGATTGGTCAGTTCCAACAGCCGCAGATAATTGGTGACCGCCGCACGCGAGCGCCCCACCGATTCGGCCACTTGCTGGTGCGTGAGGTTGAATTCCTCAATCAGACGGTGAAAGGCATTAGCTTGCTCCAGCGGGTTAAGATCCTCGCGCTGGATGTTCTCAATCAGCGACATCGCCGCAGCGGCCTGGTCTGGAATCGGCTTGATCAGCGCAGGGATCGCGTCAAGACCCGCCATCTGGGCGGCGCGCCAGCGGCGCTCGCCCGCGATCAGCTCGTACTGGTCACCGGGGCTCTCCCCGACGGGACGTACGACCACAGGCTGCACCAGGCCTTGCGTGCGGATGGACTCGGCAAGTTCCTGCAGCGTTTCCGGGTGGATGCGGATGCGCGGCTGATACTTGCCCCGGCGTATGCGGTCCACCGGCAGTTGCCGCAGCTCGCCAGCGATGCTGCTGTCCGCCGGCGAGGACGCGACACTCAACAGAACGTCTACCCCCAGACTCCCGAGACCGCGCCGTTTCATGTTCATGTCGCCTGCGTGTGCAGGTTGACCGAAGGATATGCGGCACCGCGGCGCTCCTTACGCAGGAGCTCGCCTGCCAGCGAGAGATAAGCTAGGGCTCCGCGCGAGGCCTTATCATACAATATGACCGGCAGGCCATGACTGGGCGCCTCCGCCAAGCGCACATTGCGCGGAATGACGGTCTCGAACACCTTATCGCCGAAATGCGTGATGAGCTGGCTGGAGACGTCATTGGCGAGATTGTTACGCGGGTCGAACATGGTGCGCAGCAAGCCCGCGATGCGCAGACTCGGGTTGGCAGTCTGCCGTATGCGGTCGACGGTAGCCATCAGAGCGGAAAGCCCCTCTAAGGCGTAGTATTCGCACTGCATGGGAATGATCACCCCATGCGCCGCCACCAGGGCATTGACAGTAAGCGTATTGAGCGCGGGTGGGCAATCAATCAAAACATAGTCGAAACGATTGACGACCGGCTCTAGGGCCTGCCGTAGCCTGAATTCGCGTTGAGCCACCGCCATCAGCTCGACCTCGGCGACGGTCAGATCGCCGTTGGCGGGCAGCAATGCATAGGCCGCGCGATCGACTGGTACGATACCATCGGTTATGCTGACCTTTTGCAGCAGTACATCGCCACTGGTGACGGCCAGCTTGTGTTTGTCCACGCCGCTACCCATCGTCGCGTTGCCCTGAGGGTCCAGGTCTATGATCAGCACGCGGCGATCGATCGCCGCCAGGGACGCGGCCAGGTTAACGCCGGTGGTCGTCTTACCGACCCCACCTTTTTGATTCGCTAACGCCAGAATACTCGCCATAGAGCTTATGCTTTGGATATCTCGATCAACTGGCGTTCACCCTCGACGCCCGGCACCCGGAGTTTATAGGTTTTAACCCGCTCGCCCATTGCTCGTAGCGCCTCTTCTTCTTCAGCGGAAAGCCCGCCCTTCATGGCCAACATCTGACCCGCAGGCGCGCACACGTGGACAGCCGCGGCGGCGAAATCCATCAGGCTTGCAAAGGCTCGACAGATGACTGTATCAAAGCCCGCTTCCGGTCGGTAGCCTTCGATGCGGCCACGCTCTACGCACACATTAGAAAGGCCAAGCTCAATCGCAGCCTGCTGCATGAAGCGCGTTTTCTTGGCATTCGAGTCAAGCAACACAAACTGCATATCGACGTTGGCCACGGCGAGCGGAATGCCTGGCA
>JAPSGG010000386.1 GCA_031177845.1 Chromatiales bacterium | reverse complement strand
GCCGAACACCACGACGCCAATGCCAACACAGACCCAGAAGATCAGCATGTGCAAGTTGTAGACCTCGTGGCTGATCTCGGTCACGCCTTTGGGCATATTCGACTGCGGAAATGCCGCCGCGGTCTCCGCTATCAGCAACAGCAGCAATCCCGCAAGCCGGGCAGCGATCCGGTTAAGCTTCGATGGGGCCATGCCCTCGTCCTCCAAGATTGTCATTAGAAGTCACCCGCGCGCGGGTGCCGCACAAATCATCCTTGGGAGGCCAGCAGTCACGATCAGCGACGGTGCAGCACGGTGGAGCATCATTTCCGCCATCAGAGTGTAAGGCACGCGGCGGCGGAACGGCTAGCATTTTCCTTTCTACAGCAACAAAAGTCCACGCAAAAACACATGACGCCTCAAGAGGCTACGGACAACGGCGGCGCAGCGCGCGCGGCAGTTGTCACGATTCCTTATAGCGCCTTGCGCAAGGCAGCCGCGAGCTGCTGACGCTCCTCGTCGATCAGACAAGCCCCGATCTCGATCTCGCGTCCATGTGAGCGGATCAACAAGCGGCTGGGATATCCTCTGATCCTTGCCTGGTGAAGAACTACCCGCGCCCAGTGCCGCTCGAAGGTGCAACAGCGCTCGGGCTTTTCCCTGCCCACCGAGACCTGCACCTCTTGCCCCGCGATGGACACCACTTCCTGCCGGCAGGCGCGCGCGCAACACAGATGCAAGACGATCCAGAGCACCAGCATTTCAAAACCGGCGAACGGCAGGACAAGCCACATCCCCATGGCGGCGAATGCGCCGGCAATGCTGAATGAGACGGTGACCATGCTTACCAAGAACAACTGGTTGCCGCGCCACGACAGGGAGTTGTTGGGTCTGATAACGAAATGCACTTCGTCAGCCCGCGACTGATCGTGTGTGACTGCCATCAGCGGCCATCCCAAGACAATGACCTCAGGACGACGACAGCACCGGGCGCTGTCCGCGTCCCAATGCGATGCTACCGGAAGCGGGAATGTCAGGCAACATCAACAACCCGCGCGTGAATCGCCATTACCACTTTATCGCGCCCAACGGCCTGGGCGCTGGATGCTTCCTATCGGGATGGAGGCCTCGCGTCTCGCCGATGCGATGTTGCGCCTCGGCTGCCGCCCCGGTCCTGCCCAGGCTAGCCCATGAATGACCTCGAAGCTGGCGGGAAGCACGCCGTCGACCGTGCGGAATCGTTCGTACGCCTGCCGCAGGCGGTGGAGGCGGCCTTTACCTGTCAACCCGCGGGGCCGTCCATGAGTGCTATTATGCGCGCCCAGCAGCTTCAACTCGCGCATGAGTTGCGCGACATCAGCGTACGTTAGGCACATCATCTCCATATCTATGACCGGATCAGCGAAGCCAGCTCGCAGCACGGCATCGCCGATCTCGTGCATGTCGAAGAATCGATTGACGTGGACGTGGTGGTCGGCCTGCGCCCAACTTGCCCGCAATTCCTTCAACGTGTCCAGGCCCAGAGTCGTCATCAGCAGAAGGCCATTCGGCGCCAGTACACGGCGCAATTCGTGTAGTACGCGCTCGAGGTCGTTGCACCAGTGGAGCGCCAGATTGGAAAAGACTAAATTGATGCTCTCATCCGCAAGCGGCAGGGACTCGGCGTCACCGCAGACTGGCAGTGGCTTGCGAGACCAGCGGCTGCCCGCGGCCGCCTTGCGCACCATGGCAAGCGCCACATCCAGCGCGACGACACGACTGCGTCGGTAACGCCGCAATAGAGCGCGGGCCACCTGGCCAGTTCCGCAGCCGACGTCCAGGACTGTCTCCGGTTTAATCCGGATTAACTCCAGGCGCTCAAGCATGCGCTTGGCCACCTCCCGCTGGAATACCGCTACGGTGTCATAGCTGGCCGCCGATCGCTCGAACGCCAAACGCACCTGGCGTTTATCGATCTGCGAAGGCTGAGGTTCATTCATCAAGACTTGTCTTCAGCGCCTGCATGAACTCCCGGGCGTGCGATAAGAACGGCGCGTGTCCGGCCCGTGATATTACTTCATAGCGCCCGTCCTTAGGGCTTCGGCCACCGCCGGACCACACCGGGCGGGAATCAGTGCGTCGCGCTCGCCCAGAATCAATTGTACGGGGCAGGACAACGCCGATAACCCGCCGCGCAGGTCGTCCGCGCAAACCAGCGAGGCCCGCTTGCAGCGAGACTGGGTCGGAGCCTCGGGCGCTGAGCGCCGCGCGCAGCCGCAAGGCCTG
>JAPSGG010000008.1 GCA_031177845.1 Chromatiales bacterium | reverse complement strand
GATAGGCACGTCGCGCCGCCGCGGGCATAACTGGCAGCAATCGCGGCCGGTTGGAAATCCGCGCGCAACAGTCCTTTGCTGGGAGAGGCCTTCTTGATCTCAGCGATCACCGCCGATGGCTGGTGCGTGAGCGCCTTGGTCAGGCAGGCGGCAAAACCCCGCGGAGGCTCGACGTCAAAGACCCGCGCGCTCAGCTCTTTGAGCGGCACGCGGGCCGCGCATTGAGCAATCTCCTCGGCTTTCGTCGCGAGGATGCGCCTAAGAATATCCGGCGTACTCACTGCGTGGCCTCGACCAATAGCGCCATGCGCCGACTTGCCTTGCCCAAGGCGATGGCCTCTCGAGCGAGCGCCACGCCACGCGCCAGATTCTCGGCGACATCCGCGGCGTACAGCGCCGCACCCGCGTTCAGCGCAATGATGTCGTGCGCCGGGCCGGGCTGGCCGTCGAAGGTGGACTGAATCAGCGCGAGACTCTCAGCGGCGTTCGCCACGCGTAGTCGGTCGAGCGGCTGGCGTGCAATACCGAAGTCCTCTGGACGAATCGTATAAGTGCGGATCTGCCCGTTGTGCAACTCCGCGACATAGGTTGGCGCGGCGATGCTGATCTCATCCAGACCGTCTTCGGCGTGCACTACCAGTACGTGGCGGCTGCCCAGGTTATGCAGAACCTTGGCGAGCGGCTCGACCCAGCGGGTCGCGAAAACACCCAGTAACTGATTCGGTGCGCCCGCGGGATTGGTGAGCGGGCCCAGTAGATTGAACAGGGTGCGAGTGCCGAGTTCGCGCCGCGGCGCGGCCGCATGGCGCGCGGCGGCGTGGTGTGTGGGCGCGAATAGAAAACCGACGCCGACCTCGTCGATGCAGCGCGCCACCTGTTCCGGTTTCAAGTCGATCTTGACACCGGCCGCTTCGAGTAAGTCTGCGCTGCCGCATTTGCTGGAGACCGACCGATTGCCGTGCTTGGCCACGCGTCCACCAGCCGCTGCAACCACGAATGCGGCTCCGGTGGAGACATTAAGTGTACATAAGCCGTCGCCGCCGGTGCCGCAGGTATCGACGAGATTCTCCGGCGCCACATCCACGCGGATCGCGAATTCGCGCATGACCTTCGCCGCCGCCGTGATCTCCTCCACGCTTTCGCCCTTAGCACGTAGCCCCGCGAGCAAGCCGCCGATCTGAATGGGCGTGGCATTACCCGTCATGATCTGACGCATGACCATTTCCATGTCCGCGCCCGTTAGATCAATCCGGTCGACGATCCGGCTAATCGCTTCTTTGATGTCCATGTGAGGCCCATTGTGGCGTGGGAGCGACCCTTCGATCGAGGCGACGGCATCACCCCCACAGCTCGATTAGTGCTCCAGAAAATTCCGTAGCAACTCGTGTCCGTACTGAGTCAGGATAGACTCGGGGTGAAACTGTACCCCTTCTACCGCGAACTCCTTGTGGCGCACGCCCATGATCTCATCCCGTTTGCCGTTTGGCCTCACGGTCCACGCGGTCACCTCCAGGCACTCCGGTAGACTGCCCTTGTCGATGACCAGCGAATGGTAACGGGTCGCCTCGAACGGGACATCTAGACCGCGGAACACGCTGCTGCCGCTGTGATAGATCATCGAGGTCTTGCCATGCATAATCTCGCGCGCGTGTACGATGCGCCCGCCGAAGGCCTGGCCGATGGCCTGATGGCCCAGACACACGCCCAGGATGGGAATACGTCCGGAGAAACGCCCGATCACCGCTAGTGATACCCCTGCCTCATTCGGTGTGCATGGCCCGGGCGAGATCATGATGCGCTCGGGCGCGAGTCGCTCAATCTCGTCTACACTGATCTGGTCGTTGCGCACTACCTTCACCTCGGCGCCAAGCTCGCCTAGGTATTGCACCAGGTTGTACGTAAAGGAATCATAATTATCGATCATGAGTACCATGCTGGGCCTAAGCCTTGATCTACTTAGTGTGTAGTCTTTCAGAACAGAGATGATATCCGCAACGGTGCCCGCTATTTGCTTTGGTACCTAACATTCTACACCGCGCTGTGAGCACGATCGCGCCCGGGCGGTTCGCAACCCTCCGCGAGCTTTTGCTTGTCGGAAGGAGTAACGGTCCGAAAGCGTACACGCAGGCCGTCCGTGAGCATCACATCTTCGCGATAATTTGCGTCGAAGATCATAGCGGCTGATTGATCGCCATCGTATGGCTGCACGGTTAGGATATCGCGGCATGCAAAGTCAGGGATCGCAAAATATGCCTATGCAGCGTATTTTCCCCCGCGCGACAACATCATAAAGTTTGTATGCAGCACATGCGGAATGACCACATCTCACCTCCTAGCTGGAGCTTCATTATTGATCCCGGTTACGGCCGCAGTTCTTGCTGAGCTCGCGGGCGGGCCGAAGGCATACTGCCAGCCGCCGCCTAGCGCCTTGTATAAAGCGATCAGGGCACGGGCGGCTTCCGTCTCGCTGACCGCCAATTGAGTCTGCGCTTCGAGCAGGCGCCGTTCGGCATCCAGCACGTTGATAAAGCTATCGACACCCTCCTCATAGCGTAAACGGGATAAGCGTGCGGCTTCCTCACTGGCGTCGCTGGCGATCCGTAGCCGCTCGCGCCGCACGATCTCGCGTGTGTAGCGCACGATCGCGTTCTCTGTTTCTTCTAAAGCTCTCAGGACGGTGCGCTCGTAAACGGCCAACTGGCCGGCTGCGCTTGCTTCGACGGCGCGTATGCGCGCCCGCACGCGACCCAGATCAAAAGCCGCCCAGCTCAGTCTAGGCCCGAAGGAATACTCCTGAGTCGATTCTTCCAGTAGATCCGAGATGGACGTCGAGAAGTAGCCGAAGGAGCCGATCAGGCTGACGCGTGGGAACAGATCGGCGACTGCCACACCGATGCGCGCAGTCGCAGACGCCAAGCGTCGCTCGGCCGCAAACACGTCGGGTCGGCGCCGCAGCAGGGAGGCAGGATTGCCGATCCGCACGATGATGGGAATCGTGGGCAAGGCCTTTGGCACCTTCAGTTTCGCGCGCAGTGCGCCGGGTGGGCGGCCAACCAGCACGCTGAGCCGATGTATGTTGATGGCAACCTGCGCCTCCAAGGGCGGAATGATCGCTAGCGTGGTCGCCAGTTGTGCCCTGGCGCGCGCGATGTCCAGCGCCGTGCTTCGCCCACCTGCCGCTAGCGTCCGGGTCAGCTCAAAGGTCTTTCGCTGGTTGTCAGCATTGCGTCGCGCGACGGCGAGCTGGTATTGCGCTCCGCGTGTCTCCACATAGGTCCGCGCGACCTCGGCCGCGACGGAAATGAAGACCGAATACTGCCGGGCCTGGAAGGCCTGGTAATCGGCCGTCAGCGCCTCGATTGAGCGCCGAACACGACCGAAGAAATCCAGCTCCCAGAAAGCGTCCAGTCCTGCATCGTAGAATGTCTGAGTCCGATCGAATCCGCCCGTGCCTGCAGCCGAAGTGCTGATCGTCGCTTCGCTGATCTTTTGTCGCGCGATACCGGCGCCGGCAGTGACGATGGGGTATAGCAGAAATCGCCGTCCCTCGAGGACCGCGCGGGCGGCGCGCAGATTGGCGCGAGCTATGCGCAGGTTGTGATTGTGTCGCATCGCCCGCATGATCAGGCGATTCAAGCTTTCATCTTGCAACTGCGTCCACCACAGAACTTCCGGTTCGGCAAGCGCTAACACTTCGGCGTCCGCGCCATAGAATGCCTCGGGCTCCGGCACGGCGGGCGACCGATACTCCGGTCCCACCATACAGGCGCTGAGCAGCAAGCAGGTCGACAGTGTCGCCAGCATAAGCCGCCGCATGCTGTTGATCAGAGTAGTCAAGCCGCGCCCTCCTGCGCCTGCTCCGCGTCTCGCTCGCCCATTCGCTTGTGCGTGGTGAGGCGTCGAATCACGACATAGAAGACCGGCGTCAAAAATAGTCCAACCAGGGTCACTCCCAACATGCCGAATAGGACCGCCGTGCCCAGCACCTGGCGCATCTCCGCGCCCGCACCAGTGGCGATGGCGAGCGGCACGACACCTAGGATGAAGGCGAACGACGTCATCAAGATCGGGCGCAAACGCAGTTGCGCGGCGTTCGTCGCGGCCGAGTAGATCGATTTGCCTTCCTCCTCCTGCTGCTTGGCGAACTCGACGATCAAGATCGCGTTCTTACAGGCAAGCCCGACCAGAACGATAAAGCCGATTTGAGTAAGAATGTTGATGTCCATGCCGCGCGCCCAAATGCCCGCGATCGCAAACAGAATGCACAGCGGCACGATGAGGATGATCGCCAACGGCAAGGACCAGCTCTCGTACTGCGCCGCGAGCACCAGAAACACGAACAGCACGCTCAGCGGGAAGACGATCAGCCCCGCGTTACCGGCCTCCGTCTGTTGGAATGCAATCTCCGTCCATTCGAAGTCGATGCCATCGGGCAGATTTTGAGCGGCAAGGCCCGCCATGGTGGTCAGCGCCTCGCCGGAGCTGAAGCCGGGCGAGGGTTCGCCCTGCACCTCCGCGGCGGGATAGAGATTATGGCGTACGACTCGGTCGGCGCCCGTGGTTTGCTGGATGTCGACCAAGGTGCCGAGCGGCACCATGGCGCCGGTGGCGCTGCGTACGCGCAGTTGCTCGATGTCGCGCGGAAGCAATCGATACGGCGCATCGGCCTGCGCCGTCACTCGATATACGCGTCCGAAGAGATTGAAATCGTTGATGAAGGTCGAGCCGAGGCTGATCTGCAACGCATCGAAGACATTAGCGACTGGCACGTCGAGCATCTCGGCCTTGGTGCGATCGATGTCCACGAAGTACTTCGGCGTGTCCACGCTGAAGGTGCTGAACACCTGCATTAACGTCGGCTCTTGTGCTGCCTTGCCGACCAATCCTAAGGTGGCGCCCTCCAACGCCTGATAGCCTCGGCTAAGGCGATCCTGCACCATCATCTTGAAGCCGCTGCCGGTGCCCAGGCCCCGGATCGGCGGCGGCTGGATCACGAAGATGAGCGCGCCCCTGATTTGCGAGAATTGCTGCCGTAGCTTGCCCATCACCGACACAGCGTCATCGCCGGGGCCGCGCTCGGCGAAGGGTTTAAGCGGCACGAACACCACGCCGGCGTTGGTCGCGTTCGAGAACGTCGCGCCCGAGAATCCGGCGAATCCTACCGCGTTCGCAGCACCAGGCGTCTTAAGCGCGATATCGGTGACCCGCTGCACCACGCGATCCGTGCGCGCTAAAGCGGCGCCCTTGGGCAGCTCGATGGCGGTAATCAAATACCCCTGGTCTTGCGCCGGAATGAACCCGCTGGGCACCCGCTGATATCCGAAGACCGTGAGGCCGAGCAAGATCACGAAGATCACCAGCATGGCCGCGGGCCGGCGCGATACCTGGCACACGCGCCTGGCATAACTGCCGCTCAACCACTCGAACGCGCGGTTGAAGAGCCTGAAAAACGGGCCGAGCACCAGATTCCACAAACGTCCGAAGTGCCCCTGCGGCTGGTCTTTAGACCGCAACAGCATTGCGCCTAGGGCCGGGCTCAGGGTCAACGACACGAACATCGAGATGAAGGTCGCGACCGCGATGGTCAATGCGAACTGGCGGAAGAACTGCCCCGTGATGCCGGTCAAAAAGGCGGTCGGAACGAAGACCGCCCCGAGCACCAGTGCGATCGAGACCAGCGCGCCGCCGACCTCGTCCATGCTCGCGCGTGCGGCGTCGCGTGGGCTTAAGCCCTTCTCAAGATTGCGCTCGATGTTCTCGACCACCACGATGGCGTCATCGACTACGATGCCGATCGCGAGCACCAGCCCGAACAACGAGAGATTATTCAGCGAAAAACCCATCGCGGACATGACTGCGAACGTGCCGATCAAGGAGACCGGGATTGCCACGATCGGAATGGCCGCCGCCCGCCACGTCTGCAGAAAGACGATGATGACGAGGATGACCAGCGCGACCGCCTCGAAGATCGTGTGATAAACCGCCGAGATGCTCTCTGCGACGAACTCCGTCGGGTTGTAGACGATTTCGTACTCTAGACCGTCGGGGAAATCCTTCTCAAGCTCCGCCATGGTCGCCTTGATTTCGTCGACGGTGTCGATGGCGTTGCTGCCCGGCAGTTGGTTCGCGACGATGGCCACCGCGGGCTTGCCATTCAAGTAGCTGTTGGTCACGTAGTCTTGTGCGCCCAGCTCCACGCGCGCGACGTCGACCAGCCGGGTCAATCTGCCGTCCCCGCCGCGCTTGACGATCACCTGCTCGAACTGCTCAGGGTCGGTGAAGCGGCCCTGCGCATTGGCCGCGAGCTGGAAGGCGTTATTGGCGCTGATCGGCTGCTGACCGAGGGCGCCCGCAGCCACCTGCACGTTCTGTGTGCGTAGCGCTCGCACGATGTCGCTGGGCGCCAGATCCAGCTCGGCGAGCCGCTCTGGATCGAGCCAGATCCGCATGCTGTACTCGCGCGCGCCGAACACCAGGATCTCGCCGACACCCTGGATGCGCGCGAGCACGTCTTGTATCTGCAGAATGGCGTAGTTGCTGACGTATAGTTGATCGTAAGTGCCGTCGGGCGAGTACAGGTGCACCACGATCATCAGATTGGGCGAGCGCTTGATCGTCGTGACGCCCAGCCGCCGGACTTCCTCTGGAAGCCGCGGCTCGGCGATGGCAACGCGGTTTTGCACCAGCACCTGCGCTGTGTCCAGATCGGTACCGAGTTCGAAGGTCACGTCCAGGGTCATGTTGCCGTCAGCGGTCGACGAGGACGTCATATACAGCATGTTCTCGACGCCGTTGACCTCCTGCTCGATGGGTGCCGCGACCGTATCTGCGATGGTCTCGGGCGTTGCGCCCGGATAAGTCGCCTGCACCCGCACCTGCGGCGGTGCGACCTGCGGGTACTGCTCGATCGGCAGATTGAAGTAGGCAATCGCGCCGACCAGCACGATCAGGATGGAAATGACCGTGGCAAAGATGGGACGGTCGATGAAGAAATGGCTGAAGTGCATGACGGTAAGCTCTTATTCGGCGGTCGCGGCTAAGTCGGTGCCGGGATCCCTGATCTTCTGCGGCTCGGGCCTCACGGGCGAGTCGGCTTGCACAAACTGCAAGCCTTCGGTGACGATGCGATCGCCGGGCTTGAGCCCGTCCTCGACCACGCGCAGGCGGTCATCGACCCACCGGCCGAGGACTACATCCCGACGTTTCGCCACGTTGTTTTCATCGACGATGTAGACGAACCGCGTCGCCTGGTCCGCGCCCACCGCGGCGTCTGGGATCAGGAGCGTCTCATAAGGCCCGCGGCCTTTGAGCAAGATGCGCGCGAACATGCCCGGCGTTAATGCCATGCCCGGATTGCGAAAGATCGCGCGGCCCTGGATCGTACCCGTGGCCTCGTCGATCTCGTTGTCGACGAAGTTCATATGCCCCACGTGCGGATAACCGTTTTCGTCGGCGAGCTGCAATCGCACCGGGTTCTCCGCGGTGCGCGAAGACACCCGTTCACCTGCCTGATCCAATCGGATGTAGCGCAAGAGCGCCAGTTCGTCGGCCGTGAAATACAGGTAGATGGGATCCAAAGAGACGATCTTCGTGAGCAACGTCGCGCCCGCGGAGCCGCCGCTAATCAGATTGCCTTTAGTAACCAGCTCGCGGCCGATACGCCCGGAAATGGGCGCGCGCACTTCGGTCCAGTTCAGGTCCAGCTCAGCGCGCCGCACAGCCGCTTCGGCCGCCTGTACTTCCGCGGCCACGCTTCTTCTACCTTGGGTGCGCTGATCCAGCTCTTCTTCCGAAATCGCGTTCTGCTCAAATAGATTCTGCGCGCGGGCCAGATCCATTTTCGCGAGATTCAGCTGCGCGCGCGCACGCGCGAGGCGCGCATTCGCTTCATCCAGAGCGGCCTGGTAAGGACGCCGGTCGATGGTGAAAAGCAAATCTCCTCGCTTCACGATGCTTCCATCCTTGAAGTGCACAGACTCCAAGTATCCGCCTACCCGTGCACGTACCTCGACCGACTGTACTGCTTGCAAGCGACCCGTGTATCCATCCCACTCGGTGATTTCTTTTACAAGCGGAGTTGCGACGGAGACGGTCGGCGGCGCGGGGGGCGTAGGCGTCGACTCGCCTTTGGAACAGCCCGCGAGAATCGCAATGGTCAGGTAAGCAGCAGCAAGCGCAGCATTTCTTGCCGGTCCAAGCCGTCTCCGCTCAATGCCGAGTGACTGGGCAGAAATCTTCATGCTAGTTTCCCGTATGTGTTTGCCGTCAGCTTGTGACGACGACGTCCGTTATTGGTGCCGGCATCCGGGCGAATGAACGGCTAGCGATCTCGTCTGGCGTGGCCGCGCGTCCTTGATGCCAGCCACGGGAATCAGATTGTTCCTCGCTATCATTAAGTGTCCATACCCTTCGAGCCCCAACCATTCGCTGCTTCAGTGCAGGCCTCCGGCGATGGTTAGCGTTTCGCCGCTGAGCCAGGAGGAGTCCGCGGAGGCAAGGAAGACGGCCGCGGTCGCGATGTCCTGCGGTTGTCCGATTCGGCCAAGCGGGGTTTGGGCTTCAACCTGTTTGCGCATATCGCTATCGGCAATGCCGGCGGCATGCACGCCCTCCGTCTCCACCATGCCGGGGTTGATCGCGTTGACGCGGATCCCACGCGGTCCCAGTTCCTCGGACAGCGACCTTGTGATGCTGTCTACAGCCCCTTTGGTAGCGCTGTAAACCGAGGTATTCGGTGGCGCTAAGGTGCTTACGATTGAGCTGATATTGATGATGCTGCCGCCTTCATCGCCAAAGCGCTTGAGCGCCTCCTGGGACATCAGCAGCAGGCCGAGGACGTTCAGGTTGAACTGGCGGTGGAAGTGATCTTCGGTGACGTCTTCGAGGGGCGAGAACTCATAGATACCTGCATTGTTGACCAGGATGTCGAGCTTGCCGAAAGCCTTCATCGTCTCGGAATAGAGATGCTCGATCCCCGCCTTACTTGCGACACTTGCCTGCACCGCAATGGCCTTTCCACCGCCGCTTGCAATTTCGGCGACGACCCGATCTGCCCCTTCTTTACTCGAGGCATAGTTGACGACGACCGACGCACCTTCGGCCGCGAGATGTTTGGCAATAGACGCACCGATCCCCTTGGAAGCACCGGTTACCAGCGCGACCTTGCCGCTAAGTTTCTTGGTCATGAGTTATTCTCCTTGAGATAAGCGTTATATAACGTGCGAGACCAGGAAAGCCGCGAGCGATCCCTCAAGGCTATGGATGACGGAGTCGCGCATTCTTCGTCTTTGTTACTGCAGGTGCTTCCTCAGCTCTTCAGACGCCTGCAACATCGCGGAACGCGCACCTGGTACCTGGCTCAGGGCATTGAGCAGACCGTAGTCGTGGATCATGCCGTTGTAGCGAGTGACGGTGACGTCCACGCCGGCCACGTCCAGCCTGCGCCCGTAGGCTTCGCCTTCATCGCGCAGCACGTCCATTTCCGCCGTTTGAATGAGGGCGGGCGGCAGCCCCTTGAGCCGCTCGGTCGTCGCCTGCAAAGGCGAGGCATAGACGTCGTGCCGCTGGTTCGTATCGGTGGTGTAGTTGTCCCAGAACCACTTCATCATGTTGCGGGTCAGGAAGTGTCCATCGGCGAACTGCTCATACGATGCCGTCTCGAAATTCGCGTCCGTTACCGGCCATAGCAGCACCTGGTATTTGACGTGTGGCGTGCCCCTGTCCTTGGACATTAGGCTGACCACCGCCGCCATGTTGCCGCCCGCGCTGTTGCCGACCACCGCGAGTCGCGCGCCGTCGACGTTGATCTCCTGTCCATGTTCGGCGACCCACTTAGTCGCTGCGTAGGCTTGATTGATCGCGGTGGGATAGTGGGCTTCCGGTGACGGCGTGTAATTGACGAAGACTCCCACTGCACCGGCTCCGGCAACCAGATCCCGCACCAGCCGCTCGTGGGTGGGAAAATCTCCGAGTACCCAGCCGCCGCCGTGAAAGAACATGAATACCGGGAGCGCCTCGTTCATCCCCGCCGGACGTACGATCCTCAGCGTTATGTTCTCGCCATCAACGCTGATGGTCTTTTCCGAGATATCGGCTTTAGGCAGGTCGACCTTGACGTTGGACTGAGCGCCCACCAGCACGGCACGGGCATCGGCCGGACTCAGTTGCTCGATGGGCGTGCCGCCACTGGCCGCCAACGCTTCCAGAAATGCCTGCGTGCGACGCTCGACACCAGGGCTTCCGGCTCCATTCTTTTTCATGATGTAAAACCTCTCGATATTGATGGAACGATGGGGCGATATCTCGTAGTGCGCTGTTGGATGGACGATACGCGGCCGCGGCTGAAGAGTCCTTGCCATTAACTGAGTCGTTCTGAAATGTCCTGAAAAGTCGCCTACAATCGTCGGTCATGGACGCTGAATCCGAGTCGCCGACGATCGAGTTCGGCCGTTGTAAGGTCCTTCCTCATCGCCGCGAGCTGCTGGCGGATAACCGGCCGACCGAACTCGGCGGGCGCGCTTTTGACGTGCTCATGGCGCTCATCGATTCCCGCGGGGCTGTCCTGACCAAGGACGAACTGATGAACCGCGTCTGGCCGGGCCGGGTCGTCGAGGAGAACACCCTGCAGGCCCAGATGTCGATGCTGCGCAGGGCGCTCGGAGCCGACCGTAACCTGATCCGGACCGTGACAGGCCGCGGTTACCAGTTCACCGGCGAGATTCGAGAGGCGGCTGTTCCCGCTTCAGCTCTTCCTACGTCAAACCTTCCTGAACCCATTTCCGAACTGATCGGCCGCGAGAGCGCCGTGGCCGAAGTGATGGACATGATGAGGGTGCATCGGTTGGTCACGCTGGCCGGCATCGGTGGCATCGGCAAGACGCGGTTGGGACTGGAGGTCGCGCGGCATATGCTGCCGAGGTTTTCCGACGGCGTGTGGCTCGCGGAGTTCGGACCGCTCTCCGATCCGGAGCTGGTGCCCGTCACCGTCGCCACCGCGTTCGGCCTGTCGCTCACGGTCGACCCGGTGTCTGCCCCGCGCATCGCCACTGCGCTGGGCGCGAAACATCTGCTGCTCGTGCTGGACAACTGTGAGCATGTGGTCGAGGAAGCCGCCCGCATGGCGGAGGCGCTATTGCGCGCCAGCCCCGTTTCTTGCGTGCTCGCCACGAGCCGCGAGCCGCTGCGAGCCGAAGGGGAGCAGGTTTACCAGGTACCGCCGCTCGAGGTGCCGGCGGAGGATAACCCGGATATGGAAGACGTGCTCGAGCACGGTGCGGTCAAGCTGTTTGTCGCGCGGGCGCGCGCGGCGGAGCCGCGTTACGCGCCGGACGTCCGTCTTGCATCGATCGCGGCGGGAATTTGCCGGCACCTCGACGGTATCCCGCTCGCGATCGAGCTCGCTGCAACGCGCGTTGCGTCGTTTGGGGTTGAAGGGATCGCGGCCCGCCTGGAGGACACATTCAGACTCCTTACGGGCGGCACTCGCACAGCTTTGCCACGCCACCAGACGATGCGCGCGACGCTCGATTGGAGTTACGAGCTGCTCGCCGATTCCGAGCGAGTGGTTCTGCGCAGACTGGCCGTCTTCGCTGGGGGCTTTACCCTGGATGCCGCAAGTGCCGTCACCAGGGGCTGTGCTCCGAGCGTCGTCGACTGCCCCATAGCGAACCTGGTCGTCAAGTCGCTCGTTTCGGCCGACGTTAACAGTCCGATTGCACACTATCGGCTGCTCGAAACTACGCGCGCGTACGCGCTTGAGAAGCTCCGGGCGAGTGGCGAGTTTGAAGAGTTCAAACGACGCCACGCCGAGTATTATCTAGACTTGTTCGAACGCGCCGAAGCCGAGTGGGAGACGCGGCCCACCGCAGAATGGCTGGCCGCATATGGCCGCCAGATCGACAACGTCCGTGCGGCGCTGGATTGGGCCTTCTCACCGAACGGTGACGCCGCGCTCGGCGTCGAGCTCACGACGGCCTCGCTGCCGCTCTTTTTTGAATTGTCGCTGATGGACCGATGTCGTGTGCGCGTCGAACGCGCGCTCTCCAGTCCCGGGCGTGGATCAAAGCCTAACGGACGCCGCGACATGAAGCTATATGCCGCACTTGGCGCTTCGTTGATGTACACCAGAGGTCCCGTGCCCGAAACCGGCGGGGCCTGGACGAGCGCCCTCGACATCGCCGAGCGCCTTGCCGACTCCGAATATCAGTTGCGGTCGCTCTGGGGGCTTTGGGCTTATCATCACTACAGCGGCGCGTACCGGTCCGCGCTGGCGCTCGCGCAACGTTTCTCGAATCTTGCCGCGGACCGGGGCGATCCGGCCGATCTGGCCATCTCGGATCGAATGATGGGCCTGTCGTTGCATTACCTGGGAGACCAGTGCGCCGCGCGGGCTCATCTGGAGCGCATGCTCGATCGCTATGTCGCCCCCGCACACCGGTCGCACCGGGTCCGCTTCGTATACGACCAGCAAGTGATCGCACGCGGCGTTCATGCCCAGATCCTGTGGCTGCAGGGATCGGTCGACCAGGCAATACATGCGGCCCAACTCGCGGTCGAGGACGCGCGCGCAGCCGATCACCCGCCTTCGCTTTGTTGGGCTTTGGCGGAAGGCGCATGCCCGGTGGCGCTCTATGCCGGGGACCTGGTGGCGCTGGAACGCGCCCTGACGATGCTGCTGGACCACGCAACAAAGCACGCGCTCTCCATATGGCATGCCTACGGTCGTTTAATGCAGGGATTGCTGCTCATCAAGCGAGGTGATCTCGGCGCCGAAGCGCGAGTTCTTCGTCCCGCATTCGACGAGCTTCGAGAGGCGAGATTCGCCCTCCACTATACGGGGTTCCTCAGCACGCTGGCCGACGGTCTGAGCGCCGCCAATCCCTCGGTCACCCGCCC
>JAPSGG010000385.1 GCA_031177845.1 Chromatiales bacterium | reverse complement strand
CGGCCCGAGCGGAGACCTGATAGGCATCAAGACTCTCAACGTTCTGACGAAGTCGAGCGTCCCACGTCCCCGGTACTCATCGCGCTCGCCTGGGCCGCGGTGATGCTCCCGCTGGCATGGGGTTCTTCATGACCCTGCTCAAGGCATCGAAGCTGTTTTATTAGCCATCTATGGCCGCGGCGATCCTCGCTGCGGTGTTCACTTGCCGAAATCCACGAGGTGATCGCTGCGATAACGCGGACGGAAACCGGGATTGCGCGGCTGCTTGCGGGCGGACTCATGCCATCCCGACCTTTGTGTTATCACCTCGCCGTTGGCAGGTCTGTATCTTGCTAAATACTGTTTAAGCGAAGCGGTCAACTCATACATCGTTTTGCCTTATCCGCCTCCCTTTCCTCAACGCAAGAGGTACAGACACCATGGCTAAGATCGTTTGTGTACTTTACGACGACCCAGAGGAAGGATACCCAAGAGACTATGCCAGGGCCGGTATTCCGAAGATAGATCATTATCCCGGCGGCCAGACGACGCCAACCCCCGAGAATATTGACTTCACGCCCGGCGAGCTTCTGGGTAGCGTTTCCGGGGAGCTCGGTTTGCGCAAATTCCTGGAGGATCAGGGGCACGAGCTAGTCGTGACCTCGGATAAGGAGCCTCCAGATTCGGTCTTGGACAAAGAGCTGGCCAATGGCGCCGAGATCGTCATCTCGCAGCCCTTCTGGCCAGCTTATCTAACCGCGGAACGCATCGAAAAGGCGCCAAACCTGAAGCTGGCGATCACCGCCGGCATCGGCTCGGATCACTATGACTTGGACGCCGCGATCAAAAAAGGCATGACGGTCGCCGAAATCACTTATTCCAACAGCATCAGCGTCTCGGAGCACGTGGTCATGATGATTTTGGCACTGGTGCGTAACTATCTACACTCCTACCAATTCGTGGTCGCCGGCGGCTGGAATATCGCCGACTGCGTGCAACGAGCTTACGACCTGGAGGGTATGCACGTCGGAACGGTCGCCGCTGGCCGTATTGGCCTAGCCGTGCTGAAGCGGCTGAAACCTTTCGACGTTAATCTTCATTACACTGAACGGCACCGGTTGCCGGACAGTGTAGAGAAAGAACTGAACCTGACCTACCATCCCAGTGTGGAGGATATGGTCCCTGTCTGCGACGTGGTTACGATCAACGCGCCCCTGCATCCGGAAACTGAAAACATGTTTAATGATGAACTGATCGGCAAGATGAAGCGCGGCGCTTATTTAATCAACACGGCGCGCGCCAAGATTTGCGACCGCGATGCGGTCGTCCGGGCGCTTCAGAGCGGTCAGCTTGCCGGTTACGCGGGCGACGTCTGGTATCCTCAGCCGCCACCGAAAAGTCATCCGTGGCGCACGATGCCCAATCACGGCATGACGCCGCACACGTCGGGATCAACATTGTCGGCGCAGGCGCGCTACGCCGCCGGCACCCGTGAGATACTGGAATGCTGGTTCGCTGGCAAGCCGATTCGGGATGAATATCTGATCGTCGAGGGCGGCAAGCTAGCGGGCGCGGGCGCCCATTCCTACAGTGCCAGACAGGACGGTTCCCGAGCCTAACGGACTTGGTTCAAGAAATTCACAATCACAGCATGAGTACATAGATAGCGCCAAATGCGACAAAGTCGGCCGGCATCACCCCGCGGATGGTGCCCTAGGGGAGCGGCTGGTGCCGCACAATGGCGCGGCGGTAGTTAGCCAGTTCCCTCAGGGTACAATCGCATCGATCGTGATCGATACCTGTGCTTCACTGCGGGTTGAAACGGGTGCGCTGTAGCCCAGCAAATCACCGCTCGTAGGCATGGCGTTGCCCGACTTTGAGACGCGTGCGGTAACCCTGACTTGGTCCTCGCTGGATAAATTGAACGCGGGCGCCATCGCCATCGAATCGTCCAGGGTTACTTTGAGCGGGAATTCTTCGGCCGTTCTGCGCGCAAGCGCCAGTGGCACGCGCGAGCCGTCTAGCGCCTGCGCGTAGATAAACACGGTATCGCCAGGCAAAACGCGCTCCGCCAGCTCAGGCGCCAGCTGCACGGAAACACGTAATGCTGCGGATGCCGCAGCCTCAGCCCCGGTATCAGTGGAAATCCCGGACGGCTGGCGCGCCAGACGCTGCGCCTCGGCGATATAGTCGGGAATATCCGCGAACAGCTCGCGGCGTTCCGCGGGAACAGCCTTATCCAGCCTTTCCCAATAATCTATGGCCTGGGAAAAG
>JAPSGG010000134.1 GCA_031177845.1 Chromatiales bacterium | reverse complement strand
CACACCGGCGCCGGTGATGGTGATGTTGCCCGGCTCCTCCGCGTTGCCCCGCAGCTGCACCTCGTCGTAGCCATGCAGCGTCGCCTGGTCGCTCGCCGGCAGCCATAATACTCGGCCCTCGACGCCCGGATCAGGCGGGGGCGGGGGACCACCATTACCGTCGCCATCCCCGTCACCGCCGCCGTCACCGCCGCCACCGCCGCAGCCAGCCAGCAGCATTGTCAAGACGAAAGGCAGCAGGCTTTTTCCATTTGTGAATCGTTGCATTGTTCGATCTCCTCATTGGCTCGCGTGCACTATGGCTTCCTGGTCAGTATATCCAATTTCGATCTGCCCATCTTATCCACGCGCAGGAAGCGAGGGCTTACGCTCAAGCATTTGCTCCAGGTGCATAGAGGCACGCGCGTCCGATAGCTCGAATAGCGGCGCGACGACGATGTTGAGACACGCGTGCGCGGCGTGCAGCGCGCGCTCGGCCTCGTCGGAAGTCGGCGCACGGGCGAAGATGAATCCCAGATAGCGATTGCCCTCCGGCAAGGGAACAAGTCGGTAACCTTCCCGCAGACTGATCTCAAGGTCTTCGATGTATCGAACCCTTGTCGCCGCCATCACGCCCTCCACGCGGCGCAGGATACCGGCCTTGGGGATTGGAATCATCAGCACGCCGCCAGCGTCCTTCTGGGATTCGGGGACGATCGGTCGGCCTATCGATTGCGCGATCACCAGCTCCTCGAGTGAATGGCCCGTACCAAAGCGCAGCAGCCGCGCGCAGTGTCCGCCGATTGTGCGCGAAGCCACCTCCAGCATCCAAGCCTCGCCGCCGTGCAATCTCAACTCGGCGTGCACCGGGCCTTCTGTCAATCCATAGGCCGCGCAGGCCTGGGCGACGCGTTCGGAGATGTGCGCCCGTACATCGTCCGCGATACGCGCCGGCATGATGTAGTAGGTCTCTTCGAAGTACGGCCCTTCGAGCGGATCCGGCTTATCGAACACCGCAAGCACAGTGAGTTCGCCGCGATGCAGGATCGCCTCGACTGCGATCTCCGCACCAGGCAGGTAATCCTCTACGAGCATCCTCTCACGTTCCTCGGGCATTTCCGCATCGCCCAACATCGCCTGCACACGCGCGCAGGCGGCCAACAGTTCTTCTTCCGAGTCCGCTCGAATCACGCCGCGGCTCGCCGAAAAGGCGATGGGTTTGACCACGCAGGGGTAATGCAGGCCGGCAAGCTGTGGCGCAAGCGGCGCGTGCATATTCAGACAGCGATGCGCAGGGATGGGCAGTCCCGCGCGCCGAAGGCGAGCACGGGCGAGATCTTTGCGGCGCGAATAGACCGCGGCGGAAACAGGATTGTGCGGCAGACCCAATGCCTCAGCGACCTTAGCCGCGAGTTCCACGGTATTGTCGTCGGTCGCCACCACGCCATCGATCCCGCGCGCGCCTACTGCCCCGAGAATCATCTCCACTGCAGCATCCGGCTCTCGCAGATCGATATGAATACCGCATTTGAGCCGCGGGTCAGAAGGCATTGTCGGCCCATGTGCCGCCAGCCACACATCCAGGCGCATGTCACGGGCGGCGTTCAGATAAGGCGCGATGCGGTAACTGGTCTCCGGTGCGATCAGCAGAAGTCTTGGCATCTGCACTTGGCCGCCTATGCCCTACTTGCTCGGCGGCACGTAGCCCTCCGGCGTCTGCGCGCCCTCGCCGAAGAAGAATTTCTCCATCTCATCTTCCAGAAACTTGCGGGCCTTGGGGTCAACCGGCGTCAGTCGGTATTCGTTGATGAGCATCGTCTGGTGTCCAAGCCACTGCCGCCAGGCCTCCTTAGAGACGTTCTCGTAGATGCGCTTGCCTAGGGCGCCAGGGTAGGTCGGGTAGTCCAGGCCCTCGGCCTCTCTACCCAGTTTGACGCACTGTACCGTGCGGGCCATCGGTTGCTCCTTCCTGTGCATACAGGCGTTCGATCAATTGCTTGACGGGCGCGGAGAGGCCGCCCCGCGGCGTGTTTCGATTGTACCAAACATACTGCGCATCATCGCCCACGCGGCTTACGCGGCATTCGACGCTCACCTGAAGCGGTGTAATGTCCAAATGAAAATGCGTGAAGGTATGGCGCACCACTGGCCAGCGGATGATGTTGAATGGAGCCACACCCAATAGTCCTTCGCACCATGCGATGCACTCCTGCTCATTTCGCACTTCGGGAAAACTCAACAGGCCGCCCCAGACGCCTGTTGGCGGGCGACGCTGCAGCAGCACGTCGCCACTCGGCGTCCGGATCATGACCATCATGGTATTGCGCACCGCAGACCGCTTGCGCGGCCGGGCTGCGGGCAATTCGTGTTGACGGCCCGACTGCCGCGCCTTGCAATCGCCCTGTAGCGGACATGCGAGACAATGGGGATCGCGGTGTGTGCAGATCAAAGCGCCTAGATCCATCATTGCCTGCGTGTAGTCCGCAACGCGCTGCGCGGGCACTAGCTCTTCGGCAATCCGCCATAAGCGATTGGAAACCGGCGTGGTGCCGGGCCAGCCCTCGATGGCGCGATGACGCGCCAGCACGCGCTTGACGTTGCCATCCAGAATAGCATGGCGCTGATCGCAGGCGAGCGCCAGGATAGCACCCGCGGTAGAGCGTCCGATGCCGGGCAGCTCGCGGACGGCCTCGATATCCTGCGGAAACTCGCCATCATAACGATCGCGCACGAGCCTCGCGGTCCAGTGGAGGTTGTGCGCGCGCGCGTAGTAGCCGAGACCGGTCCAGTATTCCAGGATCTCGTCGATGGATGCGGCGGCAAGCGCCGCAATGTTCGGGAATCGCGCCATGAAGCGTTCGAAATAGGGGACGACTGTCACAACCTGCGTCTGCTGAAGCATGATTTCGGAGACCCACACCCGATAGGGCGTGGCCGGCTGCTCCCAAGGCAGGTCCCGGCGTCCGTGCCGGTCAAACCAGGCGAGTACACGATCGCTGAAGGCCTCTCCGAGCATGGCGTTGGGATGGCGCTTCACTAGAAGTTGAATCGGCCTCTCAGGTCTTCCAGCTCGTCCCCGAGTTTCTGCTGCAGTTCCTCTTTGAGTTCTTGCTCCTTTTCCTTGACCTCCTTCTTCACCGCCTCCTCAGCCTTATCCTTGATAACGCCGGTGAGCGCCAGATCATAGTCCAGATCCGAAAAACTACCCCCGATCTCGATCGGAACATAGCGGTTCGCCCTAGGTTTCCCTTCGTCATTCAAGGCGACATTCAATGTGTAGTCCACGCGGGACTGCGGAATATTCACCTTGCCCTGACCCTTGGCTAGGATCTGCGGCGACACCAGCGCGAGATTGTTGTTGGCCATGACTCCATTGGTAATACTGGCAGTGCCGGTCAAACGGGTGAAGCGCGTCTCCGCAGGACTGGCGGATGGCTCGGCGTTCCCTTTGAAGAATGTGATCACGCGGGCGATCCGCTGGGCGATTTCGGAATTGGCAATGCTGCCTTCCTTGAAGTTGAAAACGAGATTGCCGTTGAGTGCCTGCTTGAGCGCGGAGACACGATCACCTTGCGTCTTCAGGTCAAGGGTCAGACGCGAGATGCCAGTGAGATAGTCGTCGCCGAACATCTGCTTGACCACTTCGCCCGCCTGCACGCCCTCCAGCACGCTATTGATGGCGAACCGCGGCGTTGCGCCGCGCACGTCCAGGGCGGCATTGCCTTTGAGGCTACCCTCGTAGAGCTTCAGGCCCAGCGGGGTGACTTTAATCAGGCCGTCCCGCGCAGTGATGGTCGCCTGCAAATCCGTGAACGTGAGATCCGAGGCCTTGAGTCGGCCCGCGGTGAGGCGGCCGTCCAGATGCAGGTCGCGCAACAGGTCGATCGGCAGCCCCAGGTTGTCATTGGCGGGCGGCGCGGGTTCGCCGGAGGGCGCGGGTTGGGCCTCAGGCTCTGTCTCCGTTTTCGGTGGCATATAGCGGTCGAGATCCATCGCATCCAGCGCCACGGCAAAGTCGATCTTCGGATCGTCAAAAGACTGCACCGCACCCTGGCCGGTGAAATGCGTATCATCCACTTGCGCCTCGAACTGCGACAGCTTGGCGCTTTTCGGCGTGGCGTTGAAGACCAACTTCAGGGTGGCGTTTTCGAGGACGTTGGGGTCACTGGTCAAGGGCAATGCCTGTCCCAAGGCTGCCAGCAGCTGGCGCGGGCTGAAGGCATCGCTCTTCAGTGTGGCCTGGACTTGCGGCTCCGAGTTGAGATGGGCGGCGCTCATCTGGCCCTCTAGCCGCAAGTTCGCGAACTCCAGGGTGAGCGGCTGCACGGCCGCGGTACCGGCTGCAAGATCAGCATCGATCGCAGTATCGAGCGTCATCTCCACGCCGTCTTCTGGAAGCCCTTCGCCGGTGGCGTTCACCGTCAACTGCACATCAGCAAGCCGATAATGCTGCGCCTCGGGATTGACCGTGGCCTTGCCGGCCAGCTTGATATCCGCCTCGACCGCAGGCTCTGCATTGATTAGGCGCAGATCGAGATCGAGATCGAAGGGTTCGCCGAACGCCAGCGCACCTGTGCTTAAGTTAATAGGCGCCAGCTTCACGTCGGTGCCCGACTGCGCATCTTGCCAGTGCACCGCAGCATTCTCGATCTCGATGCCGCCGACCGCCAGTGCCAGCTCCCGCGCGGGTTTTTCGGTTGCCGGTGGAGCCTCTTCTTCCGTCTTGATCAGATCCTCCCAGTTGCTCTCACCCTGTTCATTGATGCGCAGATTGGCTCTCATACCTTCGAGCGTCACGGTATCGGCACGCACCTCGCCACGGAATAGCGGCAGCAGCGCAACCCGCACCTGCACGTTTTCCACGCTCGCGAAGGGCTCGTCTCCGAAGCCTTCGGCATTGCCCAGGCGCGCAGGCCCCAGCTTCATGCCGAGCCACGGGAAGAAGGACAGATCGATGTCGCCCTGCAGCGCGAGTTCGCGGCTGGTCGCCTGTTCGACGGCGCTCTCGATATTGCGCTTATAGTCGTTGGGGTCGAAAGTCGCGACGAATAGGATGGCCACGACCACGAACAGCAACACCAGGATACCTGCTGTGGCAAGGATGCGTTTCAACCACTTCATGGATCGATCTCTCCCCTATGGATGATAGGCCTGCGGGCGAATACCGTGGCACCGCCGAGTAAATAAGCCGAAAGTTCGGAGTTGTCGTTGCGGGCAGAACCCGACCCGGATTTGATACGAGGGATCGGCCAAAGTGCCCTGCCAGAGAGGACACGCGAAATGATGCGACATCGTCCTTCGTGCGCCCTTCGGACCAGCCACATGAGCGTGGCGAGTCAATTCGCTCCAGGCGACTGTTCTGCCTGCGCGGGGATGGCAATTCATTCCTTCTGCTTAAGGGAATCTCTGAATAGGTCCTCGAGCGAATGCGAGAAGTTTGGCTCTGCCGTCCCGAGCGAACGCAAGGAATCTCTTGGATAGAAGGAGATCCCTCAGGCGTTTATCCCGCGCGACGCCGAGGGATCTTGGGATGCCTGCGGCGAATCCCTGGTGACGTCGCTCCTCGGGATGACAGTTTGATCAGCACTTCCCTAGCTGCGGCGCTGGAAAT
>JAPSGG010000133.1 GCA_031177845.1 Chromatiales bacterium | reverse complement strand
TCCCAACGTTGAGCGCGGCCGTGACCTGGTCATCGAGACCCTCGATTATAAAACGGTGCGCAATGCATCTTATCTTTATGTCGAGCATAATACCGGGGAGCGTGAGCTATACGACATGCGCAGTGGGACGGCGAGCTGCGATCCTTACCAGCTGCAAAGCCGCCACGCCAATAGCGCCTATAGCGAGATCAAGAGTCAACTCGCTACCAAGCTGAATCAGCTGCGCACGTGCTCGGGCACGACCTGCTAACGCAGAAAGAGAATTCTAAACGACAGCACCGGCCTTGCTAAATTTGGCGAATTACGCCAGCAGCTTATTCATCAGCTCTACACGGTTGTGTACGTCAAGCTTTTCGTAGATCCGGCGGATGTGCGTGGCGACCGTGTGTTCGCTCATACCCATGCGCTTAGCGATCACAGCATGAGAGTGGTCGGCGGCTAGCAGCAGACAGATATCCATCTGCCGGCGCGAGAGCGGAAACTGCTCCAGTTTGGTAATCAGCTTGACCGGTAACGGTGCCTCATGCCGGATAGTGATGCCAATTATTGGCGAGGGCTCGGAATTGCCGCTCTGTCCCCCACTGTTCAACCAGTACGCACGGAAGCTTAATCCGCCCCATGGATTTTGGAGATGCCACGCGGGCGGTCGAGCCGCCGGCCGCCTACCTTCGTACTGCGTGCCTCGGGCGAGGCATATTGCAGCTTTGCTTTCCGAAAGTGCCGTAGCGCCGGAGTAAGCTGCGCGAGAAATGTGTTCTGGTGGGGACTGCGGCTCCCACTCTTTTGCACCTCAGGTCATGAGGAAATTCGGCCCGGAGCTCATGCCTACATGTGTATCTCGCAGCTGGCGAGCAGGCGCCAAGCCTACCGGGGCTGAAGGTCGGCCAGGGGATTGACGTGTTCGATTCCTGGAAATCTTCGGAAATCATAATCCGCGGAGTAGGTTGAGCAGCCATGCTCCAGGGTCATGGCCGTTAGATGCGGATCGGAGGTCAGGTTGCCGGCTGTGCCCGTTGCTGCGTGTAGATTACGCAAAAAGACCAGTGATTCGGGCCTGGCGAGAGTGCGGTCACAAAGGGCTGTTTAAGCCATGCGTCGACAAAGCCGAGGGCGGCACTGGGCTTCACACCGTCTGCATGATGCCGGGTCGAGTCTTGACGCGTGGGAAAGCGAGGACCACAACTCGGGCCACCCCACCCCGGTGGTACCGGAGAGCGTATGCTCCGGCGGCAGGATGTTGGGGTGCGTCCACGTTTATCTAGATCAACAGATTGGCATCGATCAGTATCACTTCTTCAGCTGAAGCTCGCGGACCAGTTGTTCATCCTCCAGCAGATCCGCCAACGCCAGGGCCTTTCCAGATTAGGATTGCTCACCGCGTTTTCCAAGTGACAGGGCTCGAGGGTGTAGGCGCGTGGCTTTGAGAGCGCCTGTTTCGCCGTCAAGCCGGCTCACAAGGTCTCATTGACAAGCTGTTTGAAGGGCTTACCCAAGCGATGGGCGAGGGTATTCAAGGCTTTGACCAATTTGTCCTTGATGGTCAGTGTCGTGCGCATATGCCAGCATCATAGCCTGCGACCAGGAAACATCAAAACATCACCGGTCGTTTGCTCAAGATCTATTTGCACGAGCTGATCGACTCCCTCACCCAAGCACTCCTCACCACACCATGTTGCGGCGGCCACTGGATATTGCGGTGGCAGGCCCACTGTGCGCGCTCGAAAGAGCCACAGTCTTGCGCCTAAGTTATTGTACACACGAGTGATAATAGTTCATTCAGCCGACTGGCACAGCCGTTGCTCTCCTTGGTGACGGGAAGTTCAGTACGCAGGGACGCGTAGACGCTTTATCAATTGGAGACTAACGCAATGAGCAATTCGAAGATGGTGGTGGGTTCGGCCTTGGCCGGTCTGCTGGCGCTTAGCATGACCAACGCGGCGTTGGCGGAAGACAAGCCCGAAAAGTGTTACGGCGTCGTTAAGGCTGGCAAGAACGATTGCCAGACGGCAAGCAGCGCCTGCGCCGGCAGCACCACGCGGGACAATCAGCCGGACGCGTGGATTTATCTGCCCGCGGGCACCTGCGAGAAGATTGCCGGCGGCAGCTTGACGCCGAAGTCTTAATCCGCGAGACGCAGTGGCCGTGCACACCACAACCGCGAGCCGCCCAGGGCCAATCCCGGTGCAAGCCGGGATTGGCCTGCGGGCCCCCCACTATCGGGAGCTGTTGGAGTGGCGTCCGCCAATTGGCTGGCTGGAAGTTCACAGTGAGAACTACTTCGGCCGCGGCGGGGCGCCTCTGTACTTCCTCGAGCAACTACGCGCGCATTATCCGCTGAGCCTGCACGGCGTGGGTCTGTCGCTGGGATCCACAGACCCATTGAACATGGAGCACCTCAATAGCCTTAAGACACTAATCTCGCGCTTCGAGCCTGGACTGGTGTCGGAACATCTCTCTTGGAGCTCGGTGGGCGGGCGGTATATGAATGACCTGCTGCCGCTGCCTTACACGGTCGAGGCGCTGTCGCATGTCTCGCAGCGAGTCGCCCGCGTGCAGGATTATCTGGGCCGCCAGATCCTCATCGAGAACGTGTCCAGTTATCTGCAGTACGAAGAATCCCGCATCCCCGAATGGGAGTTCCTGGCGGAGGTGGCGGAGCGTACCGACTGCGGGATTCTGCTGGATGTGAACAACGTGTTTGTTTCCGCCACCAATCACGGTTTCGATGCGCGCAGCTATTTGCGCGCAATACCGGCTGAAGTCATCGGCGAGATCCATCTGGCGGGCTTTTCTGTGAATCGCTTTGACCAGGGCGAATTGCTGATCGATACGCACAGCCGACCAGTTGCAGCCGAGGTATGGGCGCTTTACCGCGAGGCGATTGCGCTGTATGGCCCGATAGCGACTCTGATCGAGTGGGACACGGATGTTCCTCCTTTATCGGTTTTGCTGAACGAGGCACGCAAGGCTGACCAGATTCTGGAGCGCCACGTCGATCAATTCCTGGAGCCATACGATGCACGCGTTGCGTAGATTGCAACTGGCGTTCGCCGAGTCGGTCTTCAGTCCCGCTGATGCGCGTATCGCTTCACGCGTACACGAAAATGGTCTCGACCCTGTCCGCCGCGTGCGTGTGTATCACAACAACATGTTCGTTGGGCTGACCGCTGCGTTAGAGGCCGTGTATCCGATCGTTCATCGGCTGGTAGGCACCGATTTCTTTCGTTTCGCGGCGAAGGAATACATTCGCGATCATCCTTCCCGCTCCGGGAATCTGCATTGCTTCGGAGACCACTTCGGTGAATTCCTGGCGAGGCTTCCCAGCGCCGCAGGATTGCCTTACCTGCCGGATGTCGCGCGCCTCGATTGGGCATATCACGAGGTCTTCCATGCGGCGCCCGGCGCGCGCCTGGATATCGAGGGGTTGCAGGACGTGCCGTTGGCGAATTGGGGCAAGCTGTGCTTCAACCTGCATCCCGCGAGCCGGCTGCTCGAATCAAGCTATCCGGTGCTGCGCATCTGGCAGGTCAATCGGGAAGACTACGAGGATGACCCCTCAGTCGATCTTGCCGAGGGCGGCGTACGCGTCCTGGTGCTTAGGACTCGCCTGGAGATTGCCATGTATCCGCTCAGTCCCGGTGAGTACGCGTGGCTCGGCGCGCTCGCGGAGGGCCGCGACATCACTCGAAGCTTTGAGAGGGCCTATGCGGTCGAGCCGGATTTCGATCTGAAGGCATGCTTAGAGAGGCACGTGATACGGGGCACGCTGGTGGACTGGCATCTAGCTAATCACGACGAGCTCGCATATCAAGAACTGCTACCAAGTTCGACCCGTGCTCAATGCGCCGAGGGGAAATCCCCCGCGCGCAGAGCGCGCCTCCCCTTTAAGGGGGTTGAGGGGAGGATTTGACCCATTTACAAAGGGGAAATTAGGGGGCTTTACTCGGGCTTCCTAGCTTATCGGGCGCAAGTTTTCTTTTGCTTGCTTCGCAACTACGACCAACTGGAGAGAATCATGCACACGGCTACCCGCACTCAAGTAACTGAGCCTTTTGACTTGGGCAGGCTGCGTGGAGTCGTCGGAGGCGCAGTCAAGGCACTGACCTTCGGCGCCCCGGCCGCCGACCTCGTGATCCGCCTCTGGGTAGCGAACGTGTTCTGGGCCTCTGGGCTTACGAAGATCCAGAGCGTCGAAACCACGCTGCTGCTGTTCCAGTACGAGTACAGTGTGCCGTTGCTACCGCCGGCGGTCGCCGCCTACCTATCCATGTTCGCGGAGCTGACGTTTTCCGCGTTACTCGCGCTCGGCCTTGCAGGCCGGTTCTCCGCGCTCGGTTTGTTCTTCGTGAACATCGTGGCCGTGATCTCTTATCCGGCGCTCGCCGAGGCGGGTCTGCAGCAACACTACCTGTGGGGCCTGTTGTTGCTGGTGCCTATCTTTCATGGGCCTGGCAAGCTTTCGCTTGATTATTTTGTCGCCCGGTGGTTTCGCGCGTAGGGCCGAATTCATTCGGCCTAGCCGGTTCATCAATATCTTCAGGCGGGTTGATACCCGCGCTACCAGAGGCGGAGACATTCATGCATACGCAACAGGTACTTAAAGGACAAAAGGCGCTGGTGACGGGCGCTAACTCAGGGATCGGCGCCGCGATCGCCAAGGGCTTGGCCGCAGCGGGCGCGGAGGTCGCCATCAACTACGTGGCGAATCCGCACGCCACAGACCGGCTCATCGACGAGATCGAATCCGCAGGTGGCAAAGCCATCGGCATCAAGGCCGATGTCAGCAAGGAGGACCAGGTGCAGGCGATGTTTCGGGAGATGCTCGACGCCTTCGGCACCATCGACATCCTCGTCAACAATGCCGGCCTACAGCGCGACGCGCCCGTGCACGAGATGTCCTTGGAGGACTGGAACTTCGTGCTAGCGGTGAACCTCACGGGACAGTTCCTGTGCTCGCGCGAGGCAATAAAGGAGTTTCTGCGGCGAGAAGTGCCGCGCGACTGCTCCTGCTCGGCGGGCAAGATCATCTGCGTCTCTTCCGTGCACGACCGCATCCCCTGGGCCGGTCACGCGAACTACGCGGCTTCGAAGGGTGGCGTCATGCTACTGATGATGACCATGGCCCAGGAGCTGGCCCGCTACAAAATACGCGTCAACAGCATCTCGCCGGGAGCGATCAAGACGCCGATCAATAAGGCGGCCTGGGAGACGCCCGACAAGGAGGCCGAGCTGCTCGAGCTAATTCCTTACGGGCGCGTGGGCAAGGTGGAGGATATCGCGAATGCTGCGGTGTGGCTTGCCTCCGACGCATCGGACTATATCACCGGCGCCACGATCTACGTTGACGGCGGTATGACGCTGTATCCCGGCTTCCGCGAGGGCGGCTGAGATGCGGTTTGGGAAATCCCCCCTAGCCCCCCTTTGCGAAAGGGGGGAACATGACGCCTTCACCCGCCCTTACGAAAGCGGGCAGCCCTCCCCTGCCCCCTATTTTGAAAAGGGGGGAGGCGCGCTCTGCGCGCGGGGGGATTTCGTCAAGAGGGGAAACGCCCGATGGGCGCGGGGGGATTTCCTGTCGCGTGCTCGCACCGCCTTATTGATTGC
>JAPSGG010000384.1 GCA_031177845.1 Chromatiales bacterium | reverse complement strand
AGACGAGGTATCGCCAGCCGTTCTCATCCGTCACTGCCATGGGATCGATGGACCCAAGCTTTTGGCAGACGAGCGGGCCGTGATCCTTGTAGGGTCCAATCGGTCGCCGAGCGGTCGCTACGGCCACGCAGCGAGGCCCACCTATTTTGCGGCCGACGTAATAGACGTAGTAGCGACCGCGATACCGCGTGATCTCCGGAGCCCAATAGTTGCCATCCGACCAACTAGGACGCTGCTGAAAGACCGAGCCGACAATCTGCCAATTTACAAGGTCGCGGGAGTGCATGATGGGGAATAGCGGCGCCCATCCGGAAGAGGTCGCAGTGGCCCAATATTCTTGCCCGACGCGTATGACAGAAGGATCGGGATAGTTGCCCGCGAGCACAGGACTGGTGTGGCCGTCATCTATGACTGATGAATTGGGGCGGTTGTCAACAAGCGCAGGAACTACGTAATTGACACTTTGCACTGCCGGATCGGAGTAGTGAGTTCCAAACGTGGGATTCGTGCGGCCTACACCTTTCTGGGCCACGGCACCCATCAGGCAGATGGTCAGCAGCATCCAGAGGAACAAGGTACGCCGTGGCTGCGCCATAAACCCGGTGACAATCCCGTCCGAGGCTAAACGTGCCATAGCGCTCCCCTCTCCATTAACCCACCTAATCGCCGGTTTATTGAATGCTCTGTCGCCGTTGGGCGACGTTGCAGCGGTCTGAGCCAACCTATAGCAGGCGCCGACCCCCGTCGTCCACGGGCGAAAGATGAACGGCGGATTAGATGTGACGAGTGGTAGAACCTGCGGTGGCCAGGACCAACTGCTCGCTCCCCGAGGATGGGGATCCAAAAACGCGAGCCTTATCCGAGGCTTCCGTAATGATGAGCCATGCTGTTTCCACCCACACCGCGGGTGGAAGCAGGCCCAGCCTCGCAAAGGTTCTCCGCTCTTTTAGTGCACAGTGCCAGCAGCAAGACGAGCAAATCCGACGATGGCGCCGGCCTCACACCTTAGTATCATGTTCGGAAGCCCCTCTCCCTGTACTTGCTTAGTACTTAGTACTCTCAGCTAATCGCAACATCTGTTGGGATTACGCAATGACCTTCTTGTGCGGTTATTGAAGATTGCTGTGCATTTGTTTACTCGCGACCGGGAGTTCGCGGTTATGGTCCCCGCGTCCCTCCCGTTGCGGCATCCGCGCAATTGGCACTTTCTACCTGGCTTTCAGCCCAGCTGACGCATTCGGGTATGGGCGTTCGCAGCTTCGGCCATTCACCTGCCGGGAAGCCAGGGCTGTCCATCCATGGACTACCCGTTCGCCCAGAGGATGGCCCGGCAGGGTGCGTGCCTATTCCGGTTCATCTCTGTGCGGCAGGAGCCGCGACGAATCAGACATTCCTTAACTCTTTTGCGCCATCGCCCGCTTCTGAAACGTACATGGTCGGGTCGATATTGATCACTTTTCTATATTCTCGTGACACAACGTCCTGAAAGTATTCAAGCGCAGTGCGCAACACCAGATTCACCGTGCAACCACCGAAGCCACCACCGGTCATGCGTGCGCCGATAACCCCTTTGGTTGACCTGGCGATCTCCACTAGGAGGTCCAGCTCGGCGCAACTGACCTCGTAATCATCGCGTAATGAGTCGTGCGCAAGGAACATCAGTCGGCCCATTCCTTCCAAGTCGCCCGCGCTTAAGGCATTGGCGGCCGCTAATGTCCGCGCATTCTCCGTGACGATGTGTCGGCACCGTCGTCTGATCGGTTCTGGAAGACGCTCCTCACAAGCTTGAAGATCGGCCACACTCACATCGCGCAGCGCGCGAACGCCGGGAAGCACCTGACGCAGAATCTCGACACCGCGCTCGCATTCGGCGCGCCGGGCGTTGTACTCCGAAGATGCCAGCTCATGCTTGACGTGTGTATCGCAGATCACCACGCTGACGCGAGAGGTATCGAGTGGGATGTAGTTGGTCTCCAGGCTACGGCAATCGATCAACAGCGCATGATTGCTGCGGCCGAGCGCAGCCGTAAACTGGTCCATGATCCCGCATTTGATGCCGACATAGTGGTGCTCCGCCTGCTGCCCGGCGAGGGCCAGCGTCACTCCTTCCGCCGCCGCCGAGGAAATTGAGGCGAGCGCCAAGCCCACCGATACTTCAAGGGCTGCCGATGAAGAGAGGCCCGCACCAATGGGGACGTCCGAGGCTAGCGCCAGATCAGCTCCGCGCAATCGCACACCGCGCGATTCCAAGGCCCGTGCTACACCTTCCATGTA
>JAPSGG010000132.1 GCA_031177845.1 Chromatiales bacterium | reverse complement strand
TCTAAGATACTCTGGGGATTGGCCTTCCCCGTGGCGGCTTTAAGCTCAGCGAGCAATGCTTCGGTCTCTCGATTCTTTAGGTTGATGGACATGTACAGAAATATATTTAAGCTCTGTACCAGACGCAATTTGTTGTTGGTCCGACCGCCACAACATGGATCAGCCAATTGATCAGCGCATTGCGCCCAGTACTGATCCGGATGAGCTTAAGTCCGGCAGCTTATTCAGACAGGTGTTCCGTGGCGCTACGCCTTGAGCCGGTACCCCGTCTTGAAGATCCACCACACAGTGGCCAAGCACAGCGCCATGAAGGCCAGGGTCATACTTAAACTGATGCCGACGCTAACATCCGACACCCCGTAGAAGCTCCAGCGAAAGCCGCTGATGAGATAAACAACGGGATTGAAGAGCGTGATCGTCCGCCAGAACGGTGGCAGCATGTCGATGGAATAGAAGCTGCCACCTAAGAAAGTCAGCGGTGTCACGATCAGCATCGGCACGAGTTGCAGCTTCTCGAAACCGTCGGCCCAGATGCCAAGGATGAAGCCGAAGAGGCTGAAGGTCACTGAGGTCAGCACGAGGAAGCCGATCATCCACAGCGGGTGGACGATCGTAAAATCCACGAACAGCCGCGCCGTGACGAGCATGAGCAGCCCTAGAATGATGGACTTGGTGGCCGCGGCACCCACATAGCCGGCGATGGTCTCGAAAGGCGAAATCGGTGCGGACAGAATTTCATAGATAGTGCCTGAGAACTTTGGCATGTAGATGCCGAACGACGCGTTGGAAATGCTCTCCGACAGCAGGGACAGCATAATCAGCCCGGGCACGATGAAGGCGCCGTAGCTGATCCCGTCGATTTCGACCATGCGCGAGCCGATGGCCGCGCCGAAGACGATGAAGTAAAGCGAGGTCGAGATTACAGGTGCTGCGATGCTCTGCAAGAGCGTGCGCCAGGTGCGCGCCATCTCGAAGATGTAGATCGCCTTGATCGCGTAGACGTTCATGGCCGTGCCCTCACCAGGCTGACGAAGATTTCCTCCAGCGAGCTCTGGTTGGTCTGGAGATCCTTGAAGTCAATCCCGCGCTCGCCGAGCCGCCGCAGAAGGCTTGCTATTCCCGTGTGCTCGTGCTGAACGTCGAAGGTATACACCAACTCGTTTCCGTCCGCCGATAGTTCGAGAGGATAGCCGGCGAGCTCGGCCGGAATGCTTTCGAGCGGGCTCTGCAGGTGCAGGGTGAGCTGCTTCTTGCCGAGCTTTTCCATTAAGATGGTCTTGTCCTCGACGAGGATGAGCTCGCCCTTGCTGATCACCCCGATGCGATCGGCCATTTCTTCTGCCTCTTCGATGTAGTGGGTAGTTAGAATGATTGTGACGCCGCTGGCCCGCAAACTTCTCACCATCTCCCACATGCCTTGCCGCAGCTCGACGTCGACACCGGCGGTGGGCTCATCGAGGAACAGGATCTGCGGCTCGTGCGAGAGCGCTTTAGCGATCATCACCCGGCGCTTCATGCCGCCGGACAACGTCATGATCTCAGCATCCTTCTTGTTCCAGAGGGAAAGGTCGCGCAGCACCTTCTCGATATACGCCGGATTCGGCGGCTTGCCGAACAGGCCGCGGCTGAAGCTGACCGTGTCCCAGACGGTCTCCCACAGGTCAGTGGATAGCTCCTGCGGAACGAGGCCGATCTTGGAGCGAGCCGCACGATAGTCACGGACGATGTCATGGCCATCGGCCAGTACGATGCCGGTGCTTGGCGTGACGATGCCGCAGATGATGCTGATCAAGGTCGTCTTGCCCGCGCCATTCGGACCGAGCAGCGCGAAGATCTCGCCGCAGTGAATCTTCAAGTCAATATTCTTCAGCGCCAGAAATCCACCGGCATAGGTTTTGGAGAGCTTGGATACCGAAATAATCGGCTGCACACGAACTCCTTGGTGACAGGATTGAAATACTCGTGATTGTATTTCGGGCTTATAAGCAACTGGCCGTTGCGGCGCCTGCCTCTCGTCGAGTGGCTTCATACGGCAGTCTTCCCGTACGGTGCGGCGTTGCGTGCATCACGCAGAGCCATCGCCCACCAGTGCAACTGCGCCAGCAGCGCCGATATGGATTTCCGGGGTTGCTCGGGCGCCCGCAGTTCGCTGGTGGCTTCGAACTGCTCCCAGAAGTTAGCGAAGCTTACCGTATCCCTGATGGTAACGGCGGCAGTTCCGCGAACACCAGACGCAACTGCTCGACAGCGCGCAGCCCGCCGGAATCCCGCCGTAAGAGACAAACGCGACGGGCTTAGCCTGCCATTCATCGTAAACCGAGTCGATCAGAAACTTGAGCGCAGCAGGGTAGCCGTGGTTGTACTCCGGAGTGACGACCACGAAAGCATCGGCCTGTCCGATGCGCTGCTTCAGCGCGATCAACTCAGCGCCGTCCTCGCGCTCGTGGCGGGTCGGCAGTGCCAGCACAGCCGGATCGATCACATCCAGCGTGAATTCACTTCGACTGGCGATCTGTGCGCCGGCCCACCTGGCGACTTCGCCGCAGAAACGTCCCTCGCGGGTGCTGCCATAAATCAGTGCGACGTTGATTTTGCCGTTCATCGCTTTGCGCTCCATTGGAGTTGCGAATCGAGAAGCACGAGTGTAAAACCTCAATCTTGGTTGAGGTCAAGAGAAAATGAACATGACCAAACTCGATCCGCACCGCTTCAGGAGAGAACTCACCGTGGGCGAGGTCGCGGCACGCAGCGGCGTGGCGGTTTCCGCGATCCACTTCTATGAATCCAAAGGCCTGATCAAGAGCTGGCGCAATCCAGGTAATCAGCGCCGATATCCGCGCGAAGTGCTGCGTCGTGTAGCCGTCATCAAGGTAGCACAAAGAGTCGGCATTCCGTTGGCGTCGATTCGCGAAGCCTTGATGACGCTGCCGGAAGGACGCACGCCCACGGCCGCGGACTGGAGCAAGCTCTCGGCCAAGTGGAAAGTGGAGCTGAACGATCGAATCGCCAAGCTGACCCAGCTGCGCGATCAGCTCAGCAACTGCATCGGCTGCGGTTGCCTATCGCTAAGAGACTGCCCGTTACGCAATCCTTGGGATGAGCTTTCTGAACAAGGCCCGGGACCAAGATTGCTCGCTCCAGACTAGCCTTGGTCCCGATTGGACAACAGGTAGCTCGGGGCGCCACTCCCGAGCTAGATACGCGGCTGGCGCTTGTGCTGTAGTTCGTAGCTCTAGATGATAACGGTTCATCCTGGAGAGACAGGTCATGCTTAATAAGTTTTCAAGTTCGGTCGTGTGCCTCGCAGCATTTGGCGTCCTTTGCCTTTCCGGGCTAGCTGGGGCCGGTCAGGAGCATCCTATAGGCAGCCATGCAGACGAGGTGCTGATCGGGAAGATTTATCAGAAAGACTCAAATCTCCAGCACCTGCTATTCAATTTTCGCAGAACGGCGAGGCACTCGGGCAATGAGATTTACGTGACGAGAACCTACACCTATCCTGACGGCCGAACCGCTGCCATCGAAAAGGCAACCTACCATGACGACAGGCTCGTCTCTTACCAACTCCTGGAGAAGCAGATCGATGCCCACGGCCAGGCCGAGATTCACGGCGATGCCTGGAAAGGTCGGGGCCGGATCTCGTTTAGATATGTGAAAAACGGCGAAACCTATACCGACGTTGAGGATCTTGAGGCCAGTACCGTCGTCAACGACGACATCGTGCCTTACATGCTCGCGCATTGGGATGAGTTGATGCAGGGGAAGGCAGTTTTCTTGCGATACATCGTCATTCCGCGCACCCAGACCGTCGGCTTCAACTTGGTCAAGTCAGATGAGGCGACATGGAAGGGGAAGCCGGCGGTGATCATTAAGATGGTTCCCGCCAGCTTTTTAGTCAGATTGGTAGTCGATCCTGTGTTCTTTACCGTGGTGAAGGATAGTCGCCACGTCGTCAAATACGAGGGTCGCACGACGCCTAAGATCAAAGAGAACGGTGAATGGAAGGATCTCGATGCGGTCATGGTGTTTCCTCCGATGCACAGCCGTGACGAGGCCAACCTTAATCGGTAAGTTTCGGCGTTGCTGATCAGTTCATCGATCTCGCGTTGCAGCCATGAACCGGCGTATGCACGTCAAGGAGTATGGCCAGACATACGTGGAAAGCGTCAATGAGGCCGTCGAGGCCCTATCTCAGACTTGGCGCGCATACGGCGACCAATTAGAGCAGAGCATGACTACGGAGCGGATAACGTTCAAGGTTCAGGGCAGGTCGCTGCCCGAGGGACTGAGCCAAGCCGTCGGCAGCGCCGCTGAGCGCAACGCAGAAGACCTCTGATGAGGCTGCCGCGCGCACCAGAAAGGCCACCGGCAATGCGACCGAGGACACCAAGAAGACCGTCGAAAGCACTAAACAAGCAGCTTCATCCAAGAAGTCCTCGTAAGTCTATAGGCAAGATTCGCCAGCCGGTCAATTGGTTATCTCAAGGGTCCGGTTCAGACCGGGCCCTTTACTTTGGGGCTACGAATGTATGAATCCGCCGCACACGTTCTCTGACCACCGGCAGCCATCTTGAATTGAGCGGCGTTGACATGGATTGGAGCAGCCGCGGCCGTAGCGGCGTTTTGGAAAAGCCCAGCGGTGGCGATCGCTTGTGCCGAATCAACTGCTATAAGTGGTTCGTTCCAGGCGCTGCAAAAGTTCGTTAGTGACTAGCTACGGATCAGCGAAGAGGGCCGCGCGTACGCCGACCGCCTAAAAGGCGAGGTTTTCGATCATCTGAATCCATAGCCGGCAATCTTCCCGCCGGCCATATCAAGCACCGATGACAATTCAGACGGGCGCGCTGGCGGCCCCGACCAGCTTGCGTCCGTTCAGCAGCGCTTTGCGTCAAGCTGTAACATTGGGTGGGAATTGGAGTCACCAGATGGACATGGGAATCTTCTTGATCGTTTCAGTTGCAGCCTTGGGCACCGTGTGCGTTGCTCGAAAGCGATTGCCGAAAAAGGTTCCATCGCCCGTGGCAAACATGCGAGGCGAATTGCCAGGGCCAGGAACTTACAGGGTCGATATCATCGGAGAGTCGCGCTATCAAGACGCGTTAAGAGAAATCGCTGGTGGAAATACCGTCGATGGCGTAGAAAAGTTTGTAAAGGCTGTGCTGGTGCTGGAAGACGGCAATCAGTTCGATCCAATGGCTGTGCGCGTCGACATTGATGGCAAAACCGTAGGTTATCTATCACGAGAAAACGCCCGCCAGTATCGCGCGCAGCTAACAAAAGTCGGGGATCCGCGTTTAACAGGACTGTGTGGCGCCGTCATCCGCGGCGGACGAGATCAGGGGCGCCAGGGCGCTGGACACTTGGGCGTAAAGCTGGACCTTCCGAGCATCTCGCTGTGAGGCCGAGCACGGAAGAAGCGAACATGTTTAAGCCCGCGGTATGAAGAAAAAGCCGCGTAGCAAGGGCGGGCCAAAACGGCCCACAAGCCATTGACAAATCGAGAAGCGGTTGGACCACCAAGATTCATCTGGTTGCCGCAGATGCTCGTACTGCGGTGAGCTTTTCGCTATTGCTAATGAACATGACAGAATAGCAATCCGACTAGCAGCCGACGCGGGGCCAGCGTGTACGCTGCGTACTATGCCTTGTGACTATGCCTTATGACGGC
>JAPSGG010000383.1 GCA_031177845.1 Chromatiales bacterium | reverse complement strand
CTCCCGGGATCAGCCTGCCGTCGGGTGATTCGGATACTAACCCCTCGTACAGGTCACGCAGGATGTTGGCCTCCGGCACGCCCTGCGCGCGGTGTGGATCCAAAGTCTGCGGCTCCGCGCCATTACCCTTGCGCAAGACCACCTCGCCGGCTGCCGTGATCTCGGGTCGGTGCACAGCGTTTTGAGGTTCGCACCCAGAGATCGAGGCCGCGAGCGCGATAACCGCGGGCATTACCGAGCAGCGGAAGCGATCGATTGTGTATCTAGGCAAGGCGGAGGTCTGGTGTTAAACCCCGGCCTACGGAGCGCGGGAGTGTATCATTATTCGGGTGCGTAATTTCCCGACGACATCATGACGCGCGGCAAGCGCAGCCGTAGTTGGCATCAACAGCATAGCCGCGACTATTACGTGAGGCAGGCCCGCGAGCACGGCTGGCGCACGCGCGCGGTTTATAAGCTGAAGGAGATCGATGCGCGTGATCATCTGCTTAGGGCGGGTATGATCGTGCTGGACTTAGGCGCGGCGCCAGGCGGCTGGAGCCAATACGCGGCCGAGCGCGTGGGCGCGCGAGGCCGAATCGTTGCCATGGACATGCTCCCAATGGCGCCCGTTCAGAACGTCGAATTCGTGCAGGGCGATTTCCGCGAGGAAACAGCGCTGCGCCACCTGCTGGAGCGGCTGGGCCCCACGCGCGCGGACCTTGTGATGTCAGACATGGCCCCCAATATTACAGGAACGATGGCGGTCGATCAGCCGCACGCGATGGACCTGGCGGAACTGAGCTTGCAGCTCGCTCAGCAGATGCTCAAACCGGGCGGCGATTTCCTCGTAAAATTATTTCAGGGCGAGGGTTTTGACCGCTTTGTGCAGGCTGTACGTGCCCAGTTCGCCAATGCCGCAGTGCGCAAACCGGCGGCCTCGCGCCCGCACAGCCGCGAGGTGTATCTGGTAGCTAAGAACTACCGGTTATAGTAAGGTCTAAACTATACTTTCCAGTAGCCATCGCTTCGATAGCTCGGTTTGTTAGCGGCCGACTCTCAGCCGCCGATAAAGCCTGTGAGCGCAGGTCGGCCCCATGCGCGGTATACCCATGGCCCACCTGAAGCCAAGAGCCGCCGGTGATGTGAGGTGCCAACCTTGAATGACATGGTCAAGAATCTGATCTTGTGGGCGGTCATCGCGGTGGTGCTGATGTCCGTTTTCAATAATTTCAGCCCCCGCAATGCGGGCCCGACGGCGCTTTCATATTCGGAATTCATCGCCGAGGTCAAGAGCGGCAATGTCAAGCGCGTCGAGATCGACGAGCGCACGGTCACCGGCGAAACCGTCTCGGGCGAGAGATTCACAACCTATACGCCGCCCGACGATCCGGAGTTGATCAATGACTTATTGGCCAACAATGTTGAGATTGAGGCCAGCCCGCCAGATCAGCGCTCGCTGCTGGTAGATATCCTGATCAGCTGGTTCCCTATGCTGCTGTTGATCGGCGTGTGGATTTTCTTCATGCGCCAGATGCAGGGTGGCGGCGGTGGCCGGGGCGCGATGTCGTTCGGCAAGAGCAAGGCGCGGCTGATGGGTGAGGATCAGGTCAAGATCACCTTCTCAGATGTAGCCGGCGTGGAGGAGGCCAAGGAAGAGGTCGTCGAGCTGGTCGAGTTTCTGCGCGATCCGGGCAAGTTTCAGAAGCTGGGCGGCAAGATTCCGCGTGGCGTGCTGATGGTCGGTTCGCCAGGCACCGGTAAGACCCTGTTGGCCAAGGCAATTGCGGGGGAGGCCAAGGTGCCGTTTTTCAGCATCTCGGGTTCGGATTTTGTCGAGATGTTCGTGGGCGTGGGCGCCTCCAGGGTGCGCGATATGTTTGCGCAAGCCAAGAAACACGCGCCCTGCATCATCTTTATCGATGAGATCGACGCGGTCGGGCGCCAACGGGGCGCAGGTCTTGGCGGCGGGCACGACGAGCGCGAGCAGACCCTGAACCAGTTGCTCGTGGAAATGGACGGCTTTGAGGGCAACGAGGGCATTATCGTCATTGCTGCAACCAACCGCCCCGACGTGCTGGATCCCGCCTTGCTGCGCCCGGGTCGCTTCGACCGTCAAGTCGTAGTGCCGTTGCCCGACGTGCGCGGCCGCGAGCAGATCCTCAAGGTCCATATGCGCAAGGTGCCAATCGGCGATGATGTGCGACCGGATCTAATCGCCCGCGGCACCCCCGGCTTCTCCGGCGCCGATCTCGCCAATTTGGTCAACGAGGCCGCCCTGTTTGCCGCACGTGCCAACAAGCGCACTGTGGA
>JAPSGG010000382.1 GCA_031177845.1 Chromatiales bacterium | reverse complement strand
GGATCGCGGCCGCGGTCGCCATGGCGGCCGAGACGCCGCAGATCGAGATGCCCGAAGCCAGCGGCGCAGCCCATTCGCGTGAGAACCTGAAATAGCGGCGCGCGATGAAATACACCAGAGCCCAGTAGATCAGATAGGCCTCGACGATGGCGGCGAGACCCCGGAACATGACGGTCGTCGCGAGCCCAAGCTGCTGAGCCGCAATCACGCCGATCTTGGCGCCTAGCAGGACGATCGCGATCTTGATGTACAGCTCCGGGCGCGTTGCCTCGCCGATCCACTTTGCTAAGCGCGGCGATAGGTTGCCGATGATGAGCCCCACGAGGAGCGCGATGATGTAGCCGCCCTCGGGTGTTAACCGCAGCGACCACGAAATGCCGAACTCCTGCATGTCGGCCTCCGTGGTGACGGCGAGGTTCGCCTGGTGCCCGAGGAGCCAGCACGCATAACTGACCCAGAATACGACCGTGAACGCAGGCACGAATCGCCCAAGATTCGCCTGCAGCAGCCAGGCGCCCGCCGCGAGTAAAACGAGCAGGAAGAGGTAGGTGGCTAATAGCGCGACGAAGGCGCCTATCCCTTCGTAGGACTCGGAGACGGTCGACAGCGACTGCGAGAGGTCTGTCCAGACTTGGGCCTTCACCGCCCAGCCGAGCAGATCGAGGCCTGCGAGCGGTCCCAGGGCGAGCACGAAGACGACGATGCCAAGCCAGAATGCGAGCCAGTCTTCGCTGATTCCGCGAACTCTTGCCATAGCATCCCCCGGTAAGGACCTCAGCGGCACCCGACCATATCGGAAATCTCCTGCAGCGCGGGCTTGCGCCACAGCCTGCGTGCAGGAGGGACGTTAAAGAATAGCGGGGTAAGCAGATAGATTACAAATGCCGCATACACACTGAGCCGATCAGCGTTAGCGCCGGCCGAACCAGAAAACACGCCGACAAAAGAGCTTCGGATGACGCGTGGATCTTGAGCGTCTACAGGCTCACGCTTGGTCAGGCGCTCACGACGTAAGCGTGCAGACTGACGAGCAACAGCGTGCGACATCGCCGTTGCCACGCGCAATGAGCCATCCCTACGTTTGATCCCGAGGATACCATCGCAGCAACACTGTGCGTACCCCGGCTCTGATCAAGCCGACTGCGGCTCCGTTATAATCACTGCAAGACTGGCGTCCCGTTCGACACCTATTCTGCGGTCAAACGCCTGCGCGAGGCCGGTTTCGATGAGGACCAGGACCAGGCCGAGGCCTTGGTCCGTGCCGTCACCGACGCCCAGGCGCGCGCCGATCTCGCGACCAAAGGTGATTTGGCCGAGACCGCAACGCGCTCAAGGCCGACATATCCGATCTGCGCCACGAGCTCAAACGAGATATCTCGGGCCTGGAAAGTCGCCTCATCGAATGGATGTTCGTGCAGGCCATCGGCATCATTGGTCTCACAGTAACGCTGGTCGAACTACTCTCATAGCTCACACTCCAGAAGGCTACGCAATGTGGGGCATCGCGGTCCCTGGATTTACGGCTCCGTGATGGACTAAAACCAAGCGAAGAACGACCGCGTCTGTCAGCCGAACCCATAATGCGTTATTCCACGCGACCTTTTCCTTCGTATCGCTTCGTCCCCGGCAAAGCGCCACATCCAACGCGCGATCCGGATGGGCATTCCTATGGTCTGGACGAGCCTCATCTCAAGGACTTTGGCGAGCACAATTGGCTAGAGACGGAGGCGTATCTGTACGGCGTTGATCTATTCAATCACGCATACTGGTGGGAGGCCCACGAGAGCTGGGAGGCCTGCTGGATGGCGGCGGGCCGCCGCACCGAGATCGGGTTCTTCGTTCAGGGCCTGATTCAGATCTCGGTGGCCTGCTTAAAGCGGTATCAGGGTTTCATCGACATCGGTCAACACATGGCGCGGGAAGGCCTGGACAAGTTTCCCCGGCACGCACACTGCTGCCTCGGGATTGTCATTCAGGAATTCCGGGCATCGATTGAAGCATACTTCTTCGGCGATCGAAGCGAGCCGCCCGTGATCCGTCTCAATGCGAGCCAGGCTTGACCCACTAACATCACCGGTCTGTACCCTTTTGCGGGCTGGTTGCGAGAACCAACGGGCCGCTCCCAGAATTACTTCGGCACCAGCGTGCGCGAGCACACTGAGGCCACCTCCGCGTACACGCGCTCTGGCGTATCCTTGTAACGACGGGAGAAGTGGAAGGGCACCAGATGCAGCACGTTGGCAGCAACGGCGATCTCACCACAGTCCCGCGTCGTGAGATGACCGGTGCGCACCGGTCATC
>JAPSGG010000381.1 GCA_031177845.1 Chromatiales bacterium | reverse complement strand
AACAAGGTAAGTACGTCGCCGGGATAGATGAGATGCGGATTCTCTACCTGGGGGTTCACGTGCCAGATCTCGGGCCAGTACCAGGGGTCTTTGAGAAAATGCGAGGCGATGCCCCACAGGGTATCATCCTTGACGACCACATATTGGTCGGGCGCGGTGGACTTTAGCTCGAGCACCGGTTCAGGTTCGAGCGCGGGCTGCGCCTCAAACACCGCGGCAGAGGCCTTCTGTTGCTCGGCAATCGGCTCAGCCATCTTCGATTGTGGCTTGACGGGAGCGGAATTACTCGCGCAGCCGCTTGCAAACAAGGATAAAGCGATGGCGGTCGTGGGCAATGTGACACTGCAAGGGCGAAGCATGCGAGCCATCTGTCTTTCCTTAATCATCCGGCTGAAACCCTGATGAGGGCGTGCTAGTCCACGATTTTTCTGCTATGGTTGGCTGGTCAGATCAATAAAAGCCTATGAATTTATTCGGCTAATGTGGTAAACGCCATGGCCATATTGGACATATTACAGTTCCCCGATCCCAGATTGCGCAAATCGGCGGCGCCGGTTGAACAGGTGGACGATCAAGTGCGACAGACGGTCGATGACATGTTCGAGACCATGTACGCTGCCCCTGGCATCGGTCTCGCCGCCGTTCAAGTGAACATCCATCAGCAGATCATCGTGATCGATGTGTCGCCGAGCAAGGACCAGCCTTTATGCCTCATCAATGCCGAGATCCTGTCCAAGGAGGGTGAGGAGGAGATGGAAGAAGGTTGTCTCTCCGTGCCCGACGTCTACGAGACGGTCAGGCGCGCGGAGCGGGTCAAGGCGCGGGCGCTGGACCGCGATGGCCAACCCATTGAGTTGGAAGCCGACGGCCTGCTGGCGGTGTGTATCCAGCACGAGATAGACCATCTTGCCGGCAAGTTGTTTATCGATTACCTGTCGCCGCTCAAGCGTCAGCGGATCCAAAAGAAGGCCGAGAAGATGAAGCGGCTTGGCATCGAACGGTCGGAGCCTCGCAAGCACGTCATTTAATTCCTTTTAGACCATTAATCCTGCGCCGCAGCGTGACCGTATCGCAACCCGCGCTTCCGACCTTCGTCATGTCCAAGCAACGGCGATGCGCATCATCTTCGCCGGTACGCCTGATTTTGCGCTGCCGGCTTTACAGGCCTTAGCCGATTCACGCCACGAGGTTCTGGCGGTATTTACCCAGCCGGACCGTCCAGCGGGACGCGGCCGTAAGTTGCGCGGTAGCCCCGTCAAGCACTTGGCCTGCGAACTCGGCCTGCCCGTTTATCAGCCGGAGACGCTTCGCTCAGGGGAAATTCAAAATACCTTGGCCGGCCTCGCTGCGGATATCATAGTCGTAGCTGCGTATGGGCAGCTGATACCGAGGACGGTGCTGGATACGCCGCGGCTCGGGTGCATAAATATCCATGCCTCGCTATTGCCGCGCTGGCGCGGCGCGGCGCCCATCCAGCGCGCGATTCTGGCCGGCGACGAAGAAACGGGCGTGACCATCATGCAGATAGCCGCGGGTCTGGATATGGGCGATATCCTGCTCAAGCGCTGCACACCGATCTTCGACACGGATACGGCCGCCAGCCTGCATGATCGCTTGGCTACTCTGGGCGCCAGCGCCTTGCTCGAGGCGCTGGCGGGGCTTGCAAATGGCTCACTGAAACCGGAGCCTCAAGACGCGGCCGCTGCCACCTACGCCGCGAAGATTGCCAAAGCGGAGGCGGAAATGAACTGGACGAGGGATGCCGAGTCCCTGTCCCGTCAAGTGCGCGCTTTCAATCCGTGGCCGGTGGCCCAGACGCAGTATTGGGGCGCGCCCCTGCGCGTGTGGGTGGCGACTCCGCTGACAACCACGTCACAAGCGCAGCCAGGAAGCGTGATCATGGCATCTTCCGAGGGTATCGATGTTGTGACTGGCGCCGGCGTTTTGCGGCTGCTCAATGTGCAGCTGCCCGGGGGCAAGCCCGTTTCGGCGGCTGACTTCCTCAACGCGCATAAAATCGAAGGGATGCGCCTACCATGCTAACCGAGGATTTACGGACTCCGAAAAAATAGGGCACGTACAAAGATGAAGCTTAGGAGGTAGGCCACGGAGAATCGGCAATCGAGATAAATCAAGGCAACTGAATTTAGCTCCTTCCCTATGCCGTGTTCCCTCCATCGCTTTGCGTTCTTAGCACCTTTGCGGCCCTGGCGTGAATATGCTCTTGTGGAATGTTCAAAGATTCATCCGCGGAGGCCATGAGTTCAAGTCGAGTTCTGCAGCCGCGCGCGGCCGCGGCCCGTGTA
>JAPSGG010000007.1 GCA_031177845.1 Chromatiales bacterium | reverse complement strand
AGTGCGCTTATTGGTCAACCGACCCCAGGTGCTACTGCTGGATGAGCCGACCGCAAACTTGGATTCGGACAATACACAGCGGGTGGAAAAGTTGGTGAAAAGCTACATACGGGACCATCAGGCCAGCGTGCTGTGGGTAAGCCATGACCAGGAGCAGACCGCGCGCGTCGGACGTAGGCTCATCCAGCTTGGCAATGGGCGGGTCATCAGCGAGGGGGTGCCTTGAGCGACACTATTAGCATCTCACCGTTCGATCTGGTAATGGCGGCCGCATTGGTCTTGGTCATCGCCGCACTTAGCACACGCGCGAATCTGGGCCTCGGCGCCACTACGCTGATCGCCGCGGTGCGCACGACGGTGCAACTACTGCTGCTGGGCCTCGTCCTGAAGGCAGCATTCGCCAATACCAGCCTGTGGTGGGTCGTAGGGCTCGCCCTGATCATGCTGCTGGTTGCAGGTCGTGAGGTCATGGTCCGTCAGGAGCGGCAATTCGCAGGGCCGTGGGGCTACGGGCTTGGTACTTTCTCCATGTTCTTGTCTTCCTTCGCGGTGACGGTGCTCGCGTTGATTGTCATCATTGGTCCGCATCCCTGGTACGACCCGCGCTACGCCATTCCGCTGCTGGGCATGATCATGGGCAACACCATGACCGGCGTTGCACTATCCTTGGATGGCCTGACGCGGCTCGCCCAGCAGCAGCGCGGCTCGATCGAGGCACGTCTCATGCTGGGTCACCACCGCGACACCGCGATCGCCGATATCCGGCGCCAGAGCGTGCACAGCGGTCTGATCCCGATCATCAACGCGATGGCGACCGCTGGCATCGTGACCCTGCCCGGCATGATGACCGGTCAGATCCTAGCCGGTAACCCGCCCATGGAAGCGGTCAAATACCAGATCTTGATCATGTTCCTGATTACCGCTGGAACGGGACTCGGAACACTCGGCGCCGTGTGGCTAGGCGCCAGGCGGCTGTTTGACGAGCGTCAGCGTCTGCGTCTGGATCGATTGAGCGGCGGGCCGCATTAGATGACGTCTCCGCATCTGGACCTTTGGCCAGCGTACGTCGATGATGCGCCTTTGCCCATCGTCTCACCCTCGGGGCTGCAAGGCTTGTCGAAAAAATTCCGGCGTCGCCGTGCTGGCGCGGTGAACGGCGATATTGTAGTACTGGGTTGAAAAGCCTTTGATTTCCGCAGCCGTGGCGCGCGCAAAGCGGATAGGGCCGTCCTTGCAGGCCAAGGTCGCACTCCACCAGCCGGTGGGATAGCTGCATTGCGGAAAATGGTGTACGGCCGTGTCCGCAAATCCCGCGCTGCGCAGTGCGTCGATCATCGGCCTGATGATGCGCTCGGTGTGGATCAGAGGGGATTCGCTCTGCTGTACGAGGAGGCCGTTCGGGGCCAATGCATTGAAGCAGTCGCGATAGAATACTTCCGAAAACAGCCCCTTCGCCGGGCCAACGGGATCGGTGCTGTCGATGATGACGATGTCCAGCGCTCCGGGTTCGCGGCGCTTCATCCACTCGATACCGTCGCCGAAATGAAGATGCGCGCGCGGGTCGTCATTAGATTCGCACAATTCCGGGAAATATTGCTCGGCCAGCCGGGTCACGCGCTCATCGATCTCCACCTGCCAGGCGCTTTCGATCTCGGCATGCTTTAGCACCTCACGCAAGGTTCCGCAGTCGCCACCCCCAATGATCACAACGCGCGCTGGTCGAGGATGGCTGAAGAGCACTGGATGGGCCATCATCTCGTGATAGATGAAGTTGTCGCGGCCGGTGACCATCACGCAGCCGTCGAGCACCATCAGCCGGCCGAAGTGTTCGGTCTCGAAGATCTCTATCTTCTGGTATTCGGACTGCTCTTCGTGCAGCTTATGAGCCAACCGCAGCGAGAAGGCCGTACCCGATTCTTCGAAGACTTCGGTGAACCACCGATTATCCAACGCCATACAAATCTCCGTTCTACGCAGCGACCTGACATCGGTCTGAAAAGGCGCATGGAACGCTGTGCAACTGTCGTTACGCCACGCGAATCGCTACGATGGGCGCTTATTTGAGGCCTGAATCATGCCATCGCAAGACACGTACATGCAAACAAGAACGCCCTGGTCTGTCACGCGCGCGCGGCAGGTGTATAACCTCGCGAATTGGGCCGACGGTTACTTCGACATCGACCCAGCAGGGCATCTCGTCGCCAAACCGAAGGATCAACCGCATCCTAGTGTCGCCTTGTCCGCGCTGGTTGGGGCGCTCAAGGAAGCCGGTCTGCGGCTGCCTGTCCTGGTGCGCTTTCTGCACATCCTGCGCGATCGCGTCAGTCAGCTATGTGGCGCCATTGATCGCGCCATGCGTGAGTGTCAATACCAGGGGCGTTACACTGCTGTCTACCCGATAAAGGTCAATCAGCAGCGCAGCGTGGTCGAGCAGATACTGCGGCATGGCGGCGGCAGAGTTGGCTTGGAGGCGGGCAGCAAGCCCGAGCTGATGGCGGTGCTCGCGCTCATTGAGGGCGCCGACGGGGTCATCATCTGTAACGGTTACAAGGATCCTGAATATATCCGCCTGGCGCTGATCGGACGGCTCTTGGGCCATCGCGTCTATATTGTGGTGGAAAAGCCTTCGGAGCTGGACGTGGTGCTGCGCGAGTCGCGCGCGCTGGGGGTTACGCCGCTGCTAGGCCTGCGCGTGCGCCTAGCCTCGATCGGTGAGGGCAAATGGCAAAATACCGGCGGTGAGAAGGCCAAGTTCGGTCTGTCGGCCGCGCAGGTGCTCGCGCTGATCGCGCGGTTGAGAACGGAGTCTCTACTGGACTGCATGCAGTTGTTGCACTTTCATATGGGATCGCAGATCACGAACATCGGCGATATCAATCGTGGCATGCGCGAGGCTGGCCGGTATTACGCCGACCTGCGCTTGGCAGGCGCGCCGATCGACGTGGTCGACGTCGGCGGCGGCCTTGGCGTCGATTATGAAGGGACACGTTCGCGCGCCTACTGCTCGATGAACTATACACTGCAGGAATACGCCGGCACGATCGTACGCGCGCTGGCTGATATCTGTAGTGAACTCGATCTTCCCCATCCCGATATCATCACCGAGGCTGGCCGCGCCATGACCGCGCATCATGCGGTATTGATCACTAATGTGATTGAGGCCGAATATGCGCCGGTGGGCGACGTGTCGCAGAAGGTCGGCCATGATGACGCCCCGGTCCTGCGCGAGCTGTGGCGCTTGTATACGCATCAGCCGGAGCTCTCGGCCGGCGAGGTCTACAACGAGGCGCAGTATTGGTTGAGCGAGGCGCAGTCCATGTACACGCACGGGGTGCTAAATCTGTCCGAACGGGTACGCGCTGAGCAGTTATATTATGCCGTCTGCCGGCGTCTGATGCAGACATTACAGATGACGCCCGATCCGCCTCAAGAGATCGCGGCGCAACTGTATGAAAAGTTCGCCGATAAGTATTTCTGCAACTTTTCCGTGTTCCAGTCGGTGCCGGATGTGTGGGCGATCGATCAAGTCTTTCCCATTGTCCCGCTGCATCGGCTGGATGAAGCACCCACCCGCCGTGCCGTGCTGCAGGATCTGACCTGTGATTCGGACGGCCAGATCCGCGCCTATGTTGACAGCGGGCGCATTCAAGCCACCCTGCCTGTACATGACTACCGCCTTGGAGAGCCTTACTTGCTGGGTCTGTTTCTGGTCGGTGCGTATCAGGAGATCCTGGGCGACCTGCACAACCTGTTCGGCGACACGCATGCGGTTAACGTCGAGTTGCTGCCGGAGGGCGGCTTCCGTCTGGAGACGCCCGAGCACGGCGATACCGTGGACGAACTGTTGCGCTATGTGCATTTCGACACCGGGCAGCTCATAGCCGCTTACCGAGCTAAGATGCTTGCGACAGAATTCGATACGGAGCTTCAGGCGGCATTGTTGCGGGAGCTGGAGGCCGGGCTGCGCGCCTATACGTATCTCGAGATTTGACAGGCAGCCGCGTTGTAGGGCTCGTAAGGGAGTAGCGATCAAGCGATCAGGAGAAGCCACATGGCGATGATCGTCACCTTCGTAATAGGGCTGCTGCTCTTGATCGTGGGACTGACCATGCTACTGGGCGCCGCCTTCCGGCGGCGAATGGCATGGGGCCTTGCGATTATTCTGCTTCCATTCATGTACCCGCTTTACGCGGTCTTCAATTGGTCGACCGCGGGGGTGCGCAATGGATTTTTGATCTCTGTTGCGGGTTTTCTGATCCTGCTGGTGGCCATGTATGGTGGCGTGCTAAGAGAGCTTCCATTCAACGAGGCGCAGGAGATCGCCGCGAAGATGCCGATCGCACTGCCGCCGGATGGGCCGCTACCTAATGACACCGCCGCAAATGCGGTCGTGCTACCGGCGGGACAGAAGTTCGATGCTTTGGTCGACGAGCGCTTCGGACCACCGGCGCTACCCTTGTCGCCCAAGAGCGATAGGCCAGTTACGCCAGCGCGTACGCACGAGTTTCGCTTTTATGAGGTGCGACGGGAACATGTCCTCCCGCATCTAGGCAAGACACTGAAGATCGTGAAGCGCGGCGGCAAGGTCGAGCAGGGCATCCTGGTGGGCAGTGGCATTCATTCGCTGCTGTTGGAAGTGCCGTTGCCGGGTGGTAGCGCCGCCTTCGAATATCCTCTCCGCGACTTGGTAGCAGTGTACATTTACGATCACCAGCCATCCAATGCAGTCGCCGAAGACGCCGAATGGGGAGACGTTCCCGCAATGAGCGGGGATGCGGCAAATGTGCCTGATCAGCAAGCTGCTGATGCGCCGGCCGGGAGTGGGCGGCTGATATCTGAACCTGTCACTAATGAACTGGAGGTCGAAAACGAGCTGCCGAACGCCTTGTCTGACCTGCCCGTATGGGCGGTCCCGGAGGATAATCTCTGGCGCCCGGACGCGCCGCATCGCGAGCAGGGCTCGTCCTCGTCGCATTCCAATGCGGGTGCGGGACCCGGCACACAGCGTTAGTCTAATGGGAGATCTCGATGCACTGTTTTATCTATCGCAGCCGTAGACGGCGCGACACCTACTTATTCCTGCGGGCTAAGGACGAGTTCTCGCAGCTACCAGCAGGGCTGATGAAGATCTTCGGTCAGCCCGAGTTCGCGCTTGAATTCAAGCTTACGCCGGAACGCAGACTGGCGGCCGCCGATGCCCGGCAGGTGCTGGAAAGTCTCCAAGCCCGAGGCTTCTATCTTCAGATGCCGTCTGAGAATGACCTTCCGGTGTGAGGTGCGAATCGTGGGTGAGGCGATTTTCATCAACCGACAGCCACACCGCGCATGAGAGCCCGCTTCGCATTGCATCTTGTGGCGTTCGCCGCGCTGATCGGCATCGGCGTGTGGATCGCGTATCGAGGGCTGGTGGCGCCAGGCCGTTACGGACTGCTCAACATCGATCTCCAGCTGGCCGCGATGTACTGGTTTGCGCTGCTGGTCTACGGACTTATCGGCCTTCTATTGTACTACCCGCTGCGATGGCGCTCGTGGCGTACATTGCTCATCGGGCACGGTTTTGCGGCGGCGGTCGCCTTGGCGAGCACCGCGACGGTGATCATTCTCGGCCAAAGGCACGCTCCGGCATCGGATAGCGCGCCCGCCGTGGGCGCGGGTAACATCGCGCCTGCTGCCGGCGCGCAATCCGCTCAGCCGCTGCCACTGCTGACGCCCGAGGAATTGGCTGAGTCGAACCAGGGGCAACAGTCTGCTGAAGGAGGAAGCGCCAGTGGCAGGCAATGATCTTGATATGCACCAGATTACGCTGGAAAAGCCGAGCGTGCTGGTGGTCGATGATTCCCAGGTCATGCGTAAGGCCATCCAGCGGATCCTGGGACAGGACTTCACCGTCATCGAGGCCAAGGATGGCAATATCGCGTGGGAGATCATCTCGCGTGATCACACGATTCAGGTCGTTTTCGCGGACCTGACAATGCCCAATAGGAACGGATTCCAGTTACTGCGTGACATCCGTGAGTCCGCCCACGCGCGCATCAACAGGCTGCCGGTGATCATCATGACCGGCCATGAAGACGACGAAAAGATGCGGCATCAGGCTATGACGCTGGGTGCGAGCAATTTCATCTCCAAGCCATTCGATTCGATCCAGCTCAGGGCCCGGGCGAACGTGCATGCGAAGGCCGACCACACCAGCCGCCAGTTGGAACAGGCGCGTGAGCTGCTCGCCAGAAGGAGCACCGTGGACCTCGTGACAGGCTTGGCGAACCAACGCTATCTGCAAGAACACGGACCCGCGCTGCTGGCGTCCACTGCGCATCAGACTGCCGCGCTTACGGTGCTGTGTATTGAGCTGGATAAGTTTGATCTATTGTTCAAGAAGACAGGCAGGCAGATCGCCGAGAAGGTGTTGATCCATGTAAGCCAAGCCATAAGCGAGTGCCTGCGTAAAGATGACGCGGTTGCCCGAACTGGCCGGCCTGGCCGAATTCACGATTGTTACGCCGAGCGTCACCCGGTTTGCAGCTACCAACGCCGCGGAGCGCATCCACAGAATCATCGGTAATTCGGTGTATTGTTTTGGCGATAGGCGCTTCAAACTTACGGCGAGCGCCGGAATGATCACCGGGGCAGCCAAACAAGCCCCTCATTTTAGTGAGATCCTCAAACTGGCAGAGGAACAGCTGACCGCCGCGGTCGGCGGCGGGGGTGATCGCCTGTTCATCGGCGAGTTGAACAGACCGAGGCGGAGATTTCCTGCGCCGACGCTCCCGCTATACTCGGCGTGTTGACCCTGGATGAGGCGGTCAAGCTCATCAATGCGGGTCGGAACGAAGAGGTCGATGAACAGCTCAGTAGGCTGCTTACCCAACTGCGAACACTGCTGGCCTATGGCAGCGAGCGCTTGCAGCTTGGATTGGAGCCGGGCCTAGCACTGCTACAAGAGAAACTCCGCGCGGCCTGAGCCCGTGGCCGACCATCGGCAAATACCTTGCATTATCAGCGGTAGCTAATCCTTGCGCACGAAGTCCAGCATGCGCTGCGTCGCGCGCAGCGCCTTGATTCTTACCTGTTCGTCGACGTGGATTTCGTTGGTGCCGGTCTCTAACACCTGTTCCAGGTTGTGCAGGCCGTTCATGGCCATCCACGGGCAGTGCGCGCAGCTCTTGCAGGTCGCACCCTCGCCATACGTGGGCGCCTCGATGAGCGTCTTCTCGGGCGCGGCCTGTTGCATCTTGTAGAAGATGCCGCGATCAGTCGCGACGATCAGCCTCGTATTAGGCAGGTCGCGGGCGGCCTTGATCAGCGCCGTGGTCGAACCCACGACGTCTGCCATCTCAATGACTTCTGCAGGCGATTCGGGATGCACCAGTACGGCCGCTTCGGGATGTTCCTGCTTGAGGCGGCGTATGCCTTCAGACTTGAACTCCTCGTGAACGATGCAGGCGCCTTGCCAGATGATCATGTCGGCGCCGGTGACCTGCTGAAGGTAACGCCCCAGATATCTGTCTGGTGCCCACAAAATCTTTTGATCTTCGTCCATCAGGTGGCTGATCACCCTGACCGCGATGCTGGATGTGACCACCCAATCCGCGCGCGCCTTGACCTCGGCACTGGTATTGGCGTAGACGACGACCGTGCGGTCGGGATAGGTGTCGCAGAAGGCGTTAAAGGCTTGCGGCGGGCAGCTCAAGTCCAGCGAGCATTCTGCCTCCAGGGTGGGCATCAGCACGCGTTTTTCGGGATTTAATATCTTGGCAGTCTCGCCCATAAACCGCACCCCGGCGACCACCAGCGTGCTTGCCGGATGCGTGTTGCCAAACCGCGCCATTTCCAGCGAGTCGGACACGCAGCCGCCGGTCTCGTCGGCGATGAGCTGGAGGTCCGGGTCGGTGTAGTAGTGCGCAACCAGCACTGCATCCTGGGCCTTAAACAGGCGTTTGATGTGCTCGATCTTAGTCAGTCGCTCGGATGCCGTATAGCGCGGCTGGCGCAAGGCCACGGCATCGGTGGACGGTATGTCTCGCAGCGGCGAGACCGGCGTGCTGACTGAAAGATTCATCAGATTTCTCGTCGGTGAAATCGCGCCGGAAACGCGGGCGCGAACGCTTGTAGCACATGAGTTTGGTTTACAGCTAATAAACATGGTGCCTTGCTGCAGTATAGTCAAGGGCTGACCGGCCACACTTGATCGCCGCAACAACGCGGGTATATCTTTGTTCCTAAAGAGGGATACTGAACTCAACCATTAGGTGCCTGTGATCGATCACGAGCAGGGTCTGCCCGCGCACCGTATCCCGGTTCTGCGGGTTCCGGCGACACCGGCCCACACCAACCTGGGCGGCGATATCTTCGGCGGTTGGATCATGTCTCAGGTGGATATCGCCGGCAGCATCCCCGCCGTGCTGCGCGCCAGAGGTCGGGTCGTCACGGTGGCGGTGAACGCGATGACGTTTCTAAAGCCGGTGTTCGTGGGCGACATACTAAGCCTGTATGCGGATGTCATAGAGGTTGGCCACACCTCGCTGCAGGTGGGCGTTGAGGTCTATGCGCAGCGCAATCCGGTGAAGCCGGAATGCATAAAGATATCCGATGCCCGGCTCACCTACGTAGCAATCGATGATAAGGGCAGGCCGCGACCGGTACCGATTGGCTGATCGGCGGGTGGTGCTGTTGCAACAAAAGTTGGGCTAAATGCTATACTCATTTATCGGCCGAATTGAGGTCGGGAGAACCGCCATGAAAACCGCACTCTCAGTAAGCCACCTGGCAGCATCCCTTTGCTTTGCGTTAAATGCCGCGTTTTGTGCAAGTGCACAGGCGGGCGACGTGGCTGATGCATGGACAATGACACAATCGCCAGGCATGTTGCTGGCGTGGCAGAATTCGGCCACGCCCGATGCGAATCATGAACCGCAGCTGGCGGCGGGCGCTCGCGCCATTACGCCAAGATTGGACTTTGCCGGGCAGAGGTTTGCCTTGGATGCTGCGCCACACTCCGAGGCCAGCTCCTTCTTCTATACGTACCCGTTGACCGACAGCGCGATTCTCGGTTTGGATATCGGTGCGATCGGTCCAGGCTTCTCCTCGGGAGCGCGTAACGTGAATCTGGCGCCCAGTCTGGCCTACTCGATCAATGATCGTCTCTTGCTATCAGTCGGTTTGAACGCCGGATACTTCGGATCGGCGCACGCCCGTCACGCTGGCCAGTATTCGAATTGCATGGCGCTGGAAGAGGCGGGCCTGCTACCGCTATATAGCTGTTCGGATGCCATCGCGTACACGCCCGCAAGTCTGGCCGGGAGTCAGGCGGGCAGCTTGGAAGCCGAGGGTGTGGGCTACGGGTACAATCTCGGCGCGACGTTGGCGCTCGGCGAGGGCACCCGCTTAGGGATGCGTTACCGGTCGGGCATGTCGCTCAGCGTTGAAGACGAGACTGTGTTCCACACGGCGGGCCCCCTGTTGTCAACCGATCTTGCGCGGCTGACCGACCAGGCCGCTATCGCGGGTCTTGGTTTGCCTGAATCCTTTGCCGTCGGGGCTTCTCACCGGTTCAACGAACGATGGAGTCTCGCGGGCGACGTGACCTGGGTGAACTGGAGTCAATTCGATGACTTGCGCATAGCGTCTAGCGGGTCCCGATCTGGCGATATAACCACCGACGATTGGGACAGCACGTATCGCTATACGCTTGGCCTGAACTATCGCCATAACGAGCAATGGAAATACCGCCTGGGCGCGGCCTACGATCAGAGTCCGATTCCAATGCGCCAGGCGAGTACCGCGCTGATCCCGGCCGAGGACCTCGTATGGGTGGCGTTCGGGATCGGCTACTCACCTACTCCGCGGATTTCGCTTGATGTGGGATACGCCTACCCCTTTTTGCTCGACCCTCGACTGTACAATGGATTGCAGCACAATCTTGCCGGTCGATTTGAGGGCGAAGGGGACATCTTGAGCGCGCAGTTCAAATGGCGCTTTGAATAGGCAGAGCAGCTGCGGGGATTTTCGCACGGATCCCCCGCCATCAGCCCCGCCATCAGTTACGACAAGTCCAGCGCGACGCTACTGAGGGCGTCAAGTTCCATACAGCGGTCGTAGATCCGCTCGATCGTCGGATAAGCGGGCAGATCAAGGCCCAGCCGCAGCACAAACCAGATTTCCGGCACCAGGCATACGTCGGCTATGGTGGGTTGCTCGCCATGACTGAATTTACCGCGCACGGGCATAATCGGGACAGATGTATCCACAGGTCTAGCCCACGCCGACAAGGAGCATCGCACACCCTTAAACCTGCCGCGCCACGCGATCCCATTGCGCCTCCAGGCGTTTCGCCGAGATCTTTACCGCGGTGCCGAGTTGCTGGGCGAACAACGACACCCGGTACTCCTCGACCAGCCAGCGGTACATCTCGAATGCGTCTTCCGAGGGCCCTTCGCCTTCCGCGCCGGCCATATGCATTATGCAGCGCTGCCAGAAGGGCTCGATCTTGCGTTGTAATTGCCGGTCCTTGGCGGGATCGCGCGCGAGCCTGACCAGGCGGGCCTCTACCGCTAGTAGATAGCGCGAGATGTGGGCCAACCAGCGCGCGGGCGTACGCTCAACAAAGCCAGGATATACAAGATGGCTCAGCTGAGAATCGAGGTCCGCACGAGCCGACTCATAGCCGCTCGGGATCTCGCTCTTCAGCCGATGCCGGACGTGATGATGCCGCGCGAGGATGACGTCAAGCACCTCGCATAGCGCGTTGAGGACCGCGACGAGCTGTTCGCGACCCGGCGCCAGGCGGGCTTCAAAGGTGTCCTTATTCCGGGGCAAGGGCTGATCATCGATAAAGACTCGACGAAATGTGGTTTCGACCAATTCAGTCTTAAGCGACTCGCAACTGCCGACGGTCTGGTAATGTAGGCACAGCTCCCGGATGTGCGGTAGGTTCTTGCACAGGTATTTTACCTGCTCGTTGAGCCGCAGCATGTATAGCCTACGTATGCCAGTGCGTGAGCAATGCCGCGCCCGCTCAGGTGTGTCCATCAGCTGCAGCGAGACGCTGTTACCGTCATCGATCAGGGCCGGACAACCCTTGAACCTCACGCTCTGCTGCTTGATCTCGATCGCCTCTGGCAGCGGACCGAAATCCCAGTCGCTCAAGCCGCTGCGTTCGAACTCGCCCATGGGCAGAGACTGAAAGCCGACGGCGGCGTTGTGCCTCAACCGCGCCTGCAGCTCCTTCAGATCACGTCCCTGAGCCACGATGTCCTGTTCGCCAATGACCATGAAGCGCAGCCTGAGATGCGGTGGCAGTGCGTCCAATGTCCAAGCATCCGGCGGTACCTCCACGCCGGTCATGCGCCGGAGTGTATCCGTGAGCCCGTCTGTTAAGGCACTGCGGGCGAACGGCACGGCCTCCATGCACGCCTGTGCAAAGTCCAAGGCAGGTACAAAATTGCGCCTGAGCTCCTTAGGTAGAGTCCTGATCAGGGCCACGACCTTCTCCTTCAAAAGCCCCGGCACCAACCACTCAAAGCGGCGAGCGTCCAGCTGATTCAGCATGGCCAAGGGCACGGTCAGCGTCACCCCATCCGCCTCATGGCCGGGCTCGAAACGATAATCGAGCGGCAGCCGCGCGCCCGCGACTTCCATGTAGGACGGGAAAGCGTCGGCCGTGACATTCTCCGCACCGTGACGCATGAGCTGTTGCCGGGTCAGGAATAGTCGTTGCTCATGAGCGGCGGCCAGCAGCCATTGCTCGAACCCGGCGCCGGTATGGACGTCCGCGGGGATGTGCCGTGCGTAGAGCTGAAATAGCGCGTCCTGATCGATCAAGATATCGCGGCGGCGCGCCCGCTCTTCCATCTCTTGGATCTCTTCGATCAGCTTGCGGTTGTGGTGGAAAAAGGCCGACTGGGTGCGGTAACGACCTTCCACCAGCGCCTCCCGGATGAATATCTCGCGGGCTTGCGCTGGATCTATCTTTCCGTAATCCACCGGTCTGCGGGTGGTTACCACCAGCCCGAACAGTGTGACCCGCTCGTAAGCCGAGACCCGCGCCCGGTCGGCCTGCCAATGGGGCTCGAAGTAGTCGCGCCTGACCATATGTGCTGCGGCCTCTTCCGCCCATCGCGGCTCGATTCGGGCGACGGTACGGGCGTAAAGGCGCGTGGTTTCGACCATCTCGGCCGCCATCACCCATTTGGGAGGTCTCTGGTGCAATCCCGAACCAGGAAATATAAAGAACCTGCGGCTGCGCGCGCCCATGAATTGCCGCTCATCGTCTCGATAACCGATATGGTCGACCAATCCAGCGAGCAGCGCCCGGTGTACGGCGGCGTAATCGGTCGATGATTGAGTCCGCTGCTGATTTGTACCAAGTTTCAACGAACGCACCTCATCGCATAGCTGCCGGTGGATATCCTGCCACTCACGCAGTCTGACATACGACAAGAAATACTGTTTACACAGCTTGCGCAGCCTGGCGCTGGATAGCGCTTGTGCCTCGATGAAGTTCCAGAGATTGATGTAGGCAAGGAAGTCCGAACGCGCGTCAGAGAACCGCCGCTGCTTTTCATCCGCGGTCTGCTGACTCTCGGATGGGCGATCGCGCGGATCCTGCGCCGCCAGGGCGCTGACGATAATCAGTACCTCGCTCAGGCAGTGCTCCTTTCCAGCCGCCAGAATCATGCGTCCGAACCTGGGGTCGACCGGTAAACGCGCAAGCTTGCGGCCCGTGTCCGTCAGCCGGCGATCGCCGTCTACCGCACCCAGTACTTCCAGTAATCGATGGCCATCATTAACGAGACGCCGGCCGGGCGGGTCCAGGAACGGAAAAGTCTTCACTTCGCCTAGTCCGAGGTGTTTCATCTGCAGAATGACCGCAGCGAGATTGGTGCGCTGGATTTCGGGGTCGGTAAAGGCCGGACGCGCCTCCAGATCCTCCTGCGAGTAAAGCCGGACGCAGATGCCCGGTGCGACGCGGCCGCAGCGCCCCAGACGTTGCTGGGCCGAGGCTTGAGAGATGGGCTCCAAGACGAGGCGCTGGACCTTGCCGCGCACGCTGTAGCGGCTGACGCGCGCTATGCCCGTGTCGATGACGTACCGGATGCCGGGCACAGTCAGCGAGGTCTCCGCCACATTGGTGGCCAGCACAACGCGGCGACCACCGTGCGGTTCGAACACACGATTCTGCTCTGCGGCCGATAGGCGCGCATAAAGCGGCAATACCTCGA